>CAYNTC010000194.1:0-5002 GCA_964399795.1 uncultured Pirellulales bacterium
CGAGGATATGAACGTGATGCATTTCTTCTCTGATAATATCATCAATTTTATCCCTGCCCTGCCGCACGGGGATAAAAGCCTTCAAACCCGTATAATAGACAATGGTGTCTTTTTCTTTTTCTATAGCCTTATTGAGAACGTCGACGACGCTTTCATTACCCGTTAGTTCATCGGTAGGATCGGTTCTTATTCCGAATACAGCCAGGCCGGCCATTGACTGCGCATCAATCAGCAGGTTATTTTCAGGCTTGAACGTTCTCATTTCACTGCTTTGCTCGGAAAGCTGCTTCTTCATGGTCTCAAAAACCTCAACATGTTTTATTTCCCATTCGGCCAGCTCCAGAAAAATCTTCTTGATACGTGGATTGTCGAAAACTTCTGCTGCCCTTCGATAGAACTTGACAGCATTGCGCTCGATCTTTATGGCGATCTCAAATATCTCAAAAGCATTGAACTCAACATTCATAATCCTATTTGCCATAGTACCCAATGCCTCCAGTACCTTTAGTGATAGCCCAAGACAACAGAACTTGCGTGCAACAATTATAAGATCACCTCTTCGAGCCGGCAATGGCACACATAAACACGGTATCACAATCTAAGGCCGCGGTCAACTATTCGGCTATGAGTATCTACAAGATAATATTGTATTTGTTCTACGCAGAAAATGTAGTCCTATCGTTCTTCAACTCAAAATATCCTGATAAGAAAGAACACGCTTTGGTGGTAAAATCAATGACATCACAGTACAATTCAAGCCAATCATGGACGACATTCAGCGAAAATTGGCCCTTATTGACAGACAACTCGCTGGGGGCATGGGCATCTGGAAAAACGTTTTAGCCACAGCTCCTTTATTCTTTGCTGCGACAGGCTTGATAGCGGGGATTCTAATAGAGAACACGATAGACCTATCGAGCGGATTCTGGATGACTCTACTGGCTTGTTGCACTATAGGCACGTTTCTGCTGTTCGCCGGTCGTAAACACACTATGCCATCGCACGTCATAGCCTTTGCAGCGACCATCTGCTTCTTATGTCTTGGCGCAATTAGACTTGACAGTTTTTACCGACCAAGGCCGGAGGACATCCGCAATTTTGTTAGCGATGAGCAAAAGCTTGCTACAATTCGCGGGCTGATTGTCACCGAGCCGTATACAAACAATTACGGATTTACGGTGGAACCGAACCAACCTGAGGATGCTAATGATAATGCTAATAAAAAAGACAAATCCAAAAATCCCAAGTTCGAATACAAGCAATGGCAATTTGCAAAGTTTATGCACAGAGACCCTTCGAGTAGTTTCTATCTCAAAATAAAGGAAATCAAAACCGTTGGTGGTTGGGCAAAAATTAGTGGTATTGTACGAGCGCAGGTCGATGAGCCAACCCTTGACCTACAGGCAGGCGATTATATACAAGCAGATTGCTGGCTTCGGAGGTTTTCGCAACCTTCAAATCCCGGCCAATTCAACACGGCTGCATATCTAGCGCGAAAAAATGTATTTGTCGCGGCATCTATAAAAACACGAGAGAGTATCGACCTATTGGAAAATCACGGTAAAGGCATCTTTGCCAAGGTGAGAAGCAAGCTAAGAGGAAAAGCAACTCATGCGTTGTTAGACTATCGGTCATCAGAAGATCCAAGCGATGGTCTTCTGCAAGCACTTTTGCTTGGTTACCGAGGAAATATCGACAACGAAACTTACGAGGCATTCCGTAAGACTGGGCTATTGCATTTTATCAGCCTTTCCGGAATGCACCTGGGCATTTTGATTGGGATTATCTGGTGGTTATGCAAGACAGCGGGTTTGATGAAATACACCCGGGCGATTATTTGTATAATTGCGATAGGTCTTTTTTTGCTGATTGTCCCGCCGAGAGCGCCAACAGTAAGGGCGGCCATTATAGGCTGGGTTTTCTGCGCAACATTTTTATTTCGTCGACATTCCAGTGCCCTTAACACGCTCTCATTAGCGGCAATAATTCTCTTGATAATCAGGCCAACGCAGTTGTTTGAGGCCAGTTGGCAGCTTTCCTTTGCTTCGGTGCTTGGGATTCTGAGCTTTACTAACAGGATAGCCGGCTTCCTGCATGATAGCACAAACCACCGGTTCAGGCGAACTCAGACAGGCGAAGGTAATTTTGCCACAAATGCTGTCAAAAAACTCGGTGCAGCAATGATTGCACTATTTTCAGTGGGCTTGGCAGCGTGGTTAGGTAGTGCCGGGATTTTGCTTTACTATTTCTACGCAATCACACCGTTGGCAAGTATCTTAACAGTGCTTGTTTTTCCATTCGTCGCGGGGATATTAGCGATTGGTTATTTGAAAATGATTCTCTCTTTTCTACTTCCAATGACAGCGTGGGGATTGGGAGTAATTGTGACAAAATTAGCTGGTGCGCTGATTTGGATTGTAGAGCATATCGCCAAAATAAACGTATCACAAATACTTGTAGGCCACGTTCCAATTGCACCAATAATTTTGTATTACTGCCTTATCTTTTTTGCTGCTTTCGTTTATTTCCGACGCCCCTTGCTAAAGAGATCTGTATGCGCTGTAATGGCTTTATCACTGATTGTCTTTCTGGGCGTCACGAAATGGCAGAGGACACACCGAGACAACCTAATCCTAACCTGCCTGGACGTCGGCCACGGCCAGGCAATACTGGCCCAACTGCCAGGTAAAGCTAATATTATCTTTGACGCAGGATCCTTTTTTAGAAAAAATATCGGCAGGCGAATTTTAGTACCATTTCTGAACTATAACGGGATAAACAATATCGACGCAATCGTCATAAGTCACAATGACATCGACCACATCAATGGAATACCCGAAATTGTTGAAAGCTGTGAAGTAAAGTACATTTATGCCGACGAGGCTTTTATCGAAGGAACAGACAAATGGGGCACAGCACAATTTCTGAATGAGTACCTGACCGAAAAAGGGCTTACAATACAACGCATCGGAGAAAGTCTATACGCTGGACACGAAGCCAAAATAAATGTTCTGTGGCCAGGCGAACAAACAGGACAATTTGCTCAACTCAGCGACAATGACAAATCATTGGTATCTTTGATAAAGTTTGCCGGTAGAAAAGTACTTTTATGCTCGGACATTGAAAAATTTGCACAAACTGAGGTCATGCGCTTATACCCAGAGCTAAAAGCTGACGTCGTGGTCGTCCCCCATCATGGATCAATCTCATCGTTAGAACCAGGCTTTATAGAAAATCTTGATGCGAATATTCTGATATACAGTTGCAGCCGAAGCCAATATGGTAGGATAAATCATGACCCCAGATTCATAATTAGAGGGCCAAACAATTCTAAATCGTTTTATACGCCTAAAGATGGAACCATTAGAATGAGAATAGAAAGATCCGGGACGATATCAATTACAACCTTCAAAAAATAAAGAAGTCGTAATTGGCTATATAAATTTTAGGCAGGCCATTCACAGTGTATCTCACCGCATGTGTACGACAATCTCTACTCTTCGATTCTTTGCTTTTCCGCTGGTAGAGGCATTCGATGCTATTGGCCTAGCAGCCCCGCAGCCGGATGCCCGTATCTTGTCCTCAGGAATCCCCCCTTTGATTAAATATCTAACAACGGCAAGTGCGCGTTCAGCCGAAAGCTCCCAATTGTCTTTCCAGGGTGATTTTTTAATGGGGTCAGAATCAGTATGACCTACAACGTCTATCTCTTTTCCACTGTACTTTTGCTTCAAAACGGACAAAATGTGGTCAAGCTCTGAGATGCTGGCCTTTTTGAGCACGACTTTCCCTGAGTCAAACAAAATCGTACTGGGCAGCGTTATTGTGATGGTCCCGGCGTCAGGATCAAAGGCAACATCGTAACCTTCTCCAAAACCTGTAGCCTCGGCTGGACTTCGATCAAGCTCCTCGATTTGTCTTTGTAGTTCTGCAATAGTCTGCTGGTCTTGCGAAATCCGCTGAGCAAGTTGCCCTCTTTCGCTCTGCAAATTATCAAATCTGCCTTTTAGATTCTCATGCTCGACCTTCAGGTACTCGTACTTTTTTTGCCAATCAGTGCAGCCGGATAAAAAAACAACTGAGATAATACAAAATAGCGGGATAACCTTCCTTGGCTCGGCGAATCGCATTTGACACCTCCTTTAGCGCTTTTGTATTAATAAGCCACAGGCTTATAAAACCTTCCTTGCTATCGAAAAAAATAAAAGCAAAATCGGTTCAAAATCCAATCATGCAGAATCATAACAGTAAAAACACCCAAAGACAAGAAAGGACCATAAGGAATTTGCCTAATTTTTCTAAAAAGTAGTTGAAAGCTGGCCCAGGCCAAACCGAAAAATGGTGCCACAAAAAACGCCACAACAACAAAGACAGGCCCTATAACTGCTCCTGCTGCGCCCATCAGATGTACATCTCCCAGCCCCATTGCCTCCTTGCCAAAGGCTAAAGTACCCAGAATACGTGTGGCCCAGACCACGCCGCAGCCGATAAAGTACCCCCAAACACTGCCTAAAAAACCAGCAATAAAGGGGCATTTCAATAAACTTTCCCAAAAGGAATGCAAAAACTCAACTTCACGGGTTAGCCAAAAAACAATTGTTGAACAAATAATAATGGGCAAAAGAAAGAGGATTTCCTTAAACATCTCTACCCGATGGTTGATGTGCTTCGCTTCAGAAGATTCGTTCTTCGGGCCAGAACCTGTTTTTTCTTCGTTAGCCTTTGCATCTTCCGGAGAGGTCGATTCATAACTTCTCTTGAGCAATCCCATCGCCATTAGCGTCCAGCTAATGGCCAGGCCAATTATAGCACCAACAGCCAGACTGGCTGTGCTGGGTGAAGCGGTGGGTAAAAGCATATACTCACGAACCAAGACCGGCTGGATTATGTACATCCCTGCCGCAGAGCCAATTATTCCTACAGCCGTAACAAACCAACAAATCGACATAGGAATAACCCAGTATTCCAAATCTATCGCGGACGCAGCTATGAACGCAGCCAA
>CAYNTC010000195.1:0-4991 GCA_964399795.1 uncultured Pirellulales bacterium
GTTCTATATAACAAAAGGTTATCAATGTCGAATAAATCTAAGTAGCGCTGTAGTACTAGATTTCCTTAGCATATCCCGATTTTTTGAAAGGTGTAACTTTATTACTGCTAACGTCCACTATCTTGTTGGAAAGGCACCTAAGTGGTGCTTAAAACGAAAGTTAATAAAGTAAAGATAGGAGAAAGAAGATGAGAAAGGTAGGATGCAACATTTTGGTAACGGTTTTGGTAGTAGCTTTTATATTTACGGCGGCAGTGTTAGCCGAACCTAATGAACCATCGTCTGGCTGGGGGCGTGGTCCTTGGTATCGTCCGGGGGGGCCTGGTGCGAGACAGCCATACGGGCCCATGTGGCGGGGTACAGCGGAAGCGCCCGGTTGGAGGCCTAGACCCGGCCAAGGTGCAATCTACCAAATCATCGACCGCAGACTGGACTTGACAGATGAGCAGAGGGAGCAGACCAGGCAGATACGACAAACACGCAGAGAGCAGCAGCAAAACGCCAGACAAGCTATAACCGACGCCAGAAAAGCTCTGCAAGACGTTATAGCAGCAGATGCCGAACCAGCAGAGATTCGCAAAGCAGCAAGCGCTCTGGGCACAGCTATAGGTGAGCAAGCTGTAGTAAGAGTAAGCACCCTAAAGGCTATCAAGGATATTCTGACAGATGAGCAACGCGAGGAACTGGAAAAGATAAGGCAACAGACTCAGCAGTTCCGTGAAAGAGCAGCGGCTGAGCCCTTAGGTCCCAAGGGCCCAGCTCAAAGAGATAGGAGATGGCCAGGAATGTTTGGTGAGCGATTTCGTCTTGGTCGGGGCCAGAGGCCTCAATGGGACGGTGCCTGGAGCCGGGGGCCTGGAAGGTGGGGCAATGACTGGGCCCCGAGGCCCAGAGCTGGCAGGGGTCTCAATATTGACAGGCTTTTTGAAAACAGAGACGCCGATGACGATGGCAAGCTGACAGAGCAGGAGCTTCAGGCTGCGGGCAAAAAAAACCACCCGCAGTTCCTTGAAAGAATCTTTGACGAGGCTGATGCCGATGAAGATGGCGCCCTGACGGCAGAAGAGCTGCAGGCGTGGAAGGAAAAAACGATGGACCAGAGGTCTCGCCCCTGGTGGTAGCTTTGACAGGTAAAGATCGTAGGCCCCACTGACACACATGTATCGGTGGGGCCTTTGCGGTGACAATCGGCTCGCGCACGAGACGCAGTGGAATTGTGTTGATGAATATAAGCGGTGGGTATATCCTTAACGAATGGACATCTCAATTCATCCAGGTTATTGGGCGGCTCCTCAGCTCCAGAGACCACTTGGGGAGTTGCTTGTTGCTGTTGCAGAATCGACGTCCAGACCTCATCGGGCAGACAAAGTCGCAATTAGCGTCGAGGAACTTGAGGATGTGCGCCAAAGTCAACAGGGTGACTCTGAGGCGTACCGACGTTTGATCGAACAACATCAAGGATATATTGGGCAGATCATGTGGCGATTCACACGTGACCGTCAGGCTCACGAGGAACTTGTTCAAGACGTTTTTGTGGAGGCTTATATGAGTCTTGGTAGTTATCGAGCGAAGGCACCTTTTGCCCACTGGATTTCGCGTATAGCTACACGTGTTGGCTATCGTTATTGGAAACAAGAGGCTCGTCACAAAGCAATGGAAAAACTGGCATTACAGAAGTGGGATCAATTGCCCGAACAGGCAAAACAGATGGATCCGACTGAAGCGGCGGATTTAGTGCACGAATTGCTCAGACAATTGCCGCCGCGTGACCGTTTGGTGCTGACACTGCGGTACATTGAGCAATGTGACGTAGCTGAAACTGCCCGAAGAATTGGCTGGACAAAGGCTATGGTTAAGGTCCAGACCATGCGTGCCCTAAAGAAATTACAGAAACTCTATAACCAAAGCCAGGAGGAACTGACCGAATGAGAGTAGAAAAATTATTCAAAACTTTGACAGCACGGGCCCGTGCGGAGATACCGCCTACGGTTGATGTCGCTGAGAGCGTCCTTGACATCCTCACGAGCATGCAAACGGAGCCTGTGGCCATTCTGGAAAGACCCTGGAAGTGGTTAGCAGCTCTGTCATCAGCGGTAGCTGTGCCCACGGCGGTGATCACTCTGGTCATTTATTACACCTGGAGCGAGCCTTTAATAGAAATTGCCGATGCGATTTCATGGGTGACACAATGAACCAGCAAGAATTTAGTGACAATTCGATTTTGATTATGAAGAGGCTCCACCGCTGGCGGATGGCGTTTTTCGGCCTGGTCATCCTTTTGGCAGGATTAGTGATCGGCGCTGCATTAACATTTCTTCTGACGCATCGTTTTGATAAACCTCATACACCACCTCCTGAGTTCGCAGCGGAACAAGTAGTCCGCAGACTTGGTCGCCAATTAAACCTTTCAAAAAAGCAGATGAAGCAGCTCGAGCCGATTTTAAGAAACCACATGCAGAAGCTCCATGATATACGCATGGAGGCAAGGCCGCAGATTATGGAGCAGCTTCGGCTTATGAATGAAGAGATATCATCCGTGTTAAGTGAAGAACAGAAACAGCTTTGGCAAAGGCATCTGCGGCGATTGCAGGCAGACTTGCGCCAGCCTCGCAGGCACCGCGCCGGCTCTGAACCCCGCCTGCCGGATGGGCAGCGACCGCGGCGTCAAGGACGTGAGAGATTCGGACCTCCACCTCCAGCAGTACCGAACGAGCCACCACCACTTGAACCAGAGCAGTTCTAAGGGTTGTGCTAAGACTCACAAAGCGTAATGTTGGATGTCTCCGGTAGGGTGGGGCTTGCCCCAATATTATTTTTTAAGTCTATCTTTCTTCGAGCCAGTGCAAAGCCAGAATCGCTAAGTCCAAAAAGTCGACTTTGCAATCACCATTTATATCGCCCGCGACTATGGTCTCACAGGGCGGTTTGCCAAAATATGATTTGCTTGCCTCGGCTGTGCCGCCGTAGGCGCCCATGTTAATTCTACCGCCATTAGGAAAAGGCTCATGGCCTATTGGAGAATTGGGATCACCTACGTCGATACATGGGCTGGTCACATCATCCGCGCCCCACGTCTGTGTTTTCTGATCCCACCGATCAGCCTGGGATTTCAGGTGATAATCACCTTCCACCCAGAAATCATCATTAGAATCAGTCGGCGTACCATTGGGATCCCAATATCCTGGATTGGCAAACAATGGGTCTGCATCAATATTCCCGATATATTCACCTTCCAAGCCACTTTGTATGTTGCTGTATTTTATCACCACTTCTATCCAGTCACTGATATGAATCTCGTCGCCGCCATCCCACAGAATAGTATTCGTCAGCGTCGCGGAGGAAATAACCCGTTTATCTTCGTCCCAAGATGTCAAACAAGCCACAGCTTTTCCATTCTCAGCAGCGTTGCCGGAGAAGGTACAACACGTTATATTCAGGTCTCCCCAGACGAAATACATAGCACCTCCAACCTCACAAGCAATATTTTTGACCAGAAGACAATTCGTCACGTTCAAACATCCATACCGAAGGTGGATTGCGCCGCCAGTTCCAGCGATGTTATTCATAAGGAAAGTGCCATCGATGATCAAATTGTTTCCATGAATGCACATTCCGCCGCCAGTTTCCACGGCGTAATTACTAACAAAAAAGCATTTTTTGATTGATAATTGATAATCAGGTTCATACAGTCCAATCCCACGCACCGCCTCGTTTAATAACGCACCACCATGCGTTGCCGCGTTCCGCATAAATCTACATTGCATCAAATTAGGGTAGCCGCCCAGTATAAAGACAGCGCCTCCCTGATACGCAGAATTGTCTACGAACGTGCAATTCAATATGGATGGGCAGCTTGGAGAGAATGCGTCGCCCAACACTAACAGCCCGGCACCTCGTTGTTCCAATTGATGCTGGTCGCCTATCGCATTTCCGGAACTCACAATGAATCCATCTAAGACGGCTGTCCTTGAGCAGAATTTGGCTGTTAATATGTTGTAGCAGTTCTCAGCACGCGTCGGCTCCGTAAGCAGGTCGCAAGGATCAGTCGTGGAGACATCGTTGTCTGCTAAGTCGCCACTGAGGATGGTTTCGTAAGTATTTATGTCCCGTGCGTTGGGATCAGGAGTTCTTACGCCGGCGTAGCCGCCTTTGAGGGTGACGCCGTTTATGAGCTGAAAAGTCGCTGTCCGGTCCCCCGCTGTTTGATTTGCTCCTTGGTCGGGTTTGTAGATGCCTTGAGCAACGAGGATCTCTACGGGCTTTTCAGCAGAATTGGCATCAGCAAGTGCATCCTGAAGGTAAACGTATGCATCAGCCCAGCTTGTGCCATTATTCGCACCGACCGCATCGTCATCTACATAAATGATCTTGCCGAGTGTTGAGCCTGTTATTGCCACAGAGAAAACGGCAACCAGCACAAGAGCTCGAAGGTTCGCCGCGCGCATTTTGAACTCTACCAAGAGAATATATAACATTTTAAGCCGCACTTAGAATTCTACCAAATTCTTTGTACATTTGTCCAGAACTTTTACGGCATATAAGGCTGTTTATTGCTATAATTGGCCTAATTATGGATGTTTTTGGATGAGAAAATCTATGAAACGCATAATCTCGGTATCGCGCAGGACTGATATTCCGGCCTTTTACGGCGACTGGTTTATGAGCCGACTAAAAGAAGGTTTTGCCGGTGTGGTCGGTCCCTTCGGTGGACAGAAACATATTGTATCGCTGCAGCCGGAAGACGTTATTTGCTTTGTCTTTTGGTCC
The DNA here is from genome assembly GCA_964399795.1 of uncultured Pirellulales bacterium. GTDB lineage: Bacteria > Planctomycetota > Phycisphaerae > Sedimentisphaerales > Anaerobacaceae > CAYNTC01. The sequence goes on from CAYNTC010000195.1 coordinate 4,768, forward strand.
AAAGACTTCACGCCGTTTCTTGAGAATCTAAAAGTAATTGAGCAGATAGGATACAAGTTCTATTTCAATTATACAATCACGGGGCTACCAAAGGTCTTTGAGAGCAATGTTGATAAGCATTCAGCGATTGAATCCTTAAAGATACTGAGCAGTACGTACTCACCAAAGCATATAAACTGGCGTTTTGACCCCATTATCATCACGGATACCTGTGGTCGCGACTT
>CAYNTC010000196.1:0-4966 GCA_964399795.1 uncultured Pirellulales bacterium
TCAAGACAGTCGCTACACATAACTTTGTGCCTCTGAAACTTTGTGCCTGAGTGCTATTTTCCTCATTTACTCGTCAACGCACTTACGCATTAACTTTACATCTGAATGTTCTGTTGTTCGCCTTTGTAAAGAACGACCTTATCCGGATTCTCAGTGATTTCTACGCCCGTACCATGGTCCTTTTTCACGATGACGATATGAAAATGTCGCTGCTTGAGCATGCCGGGGAATTCACCTTTTCGATCGCCTATGGTTAGCTGTCGTTCGGCATCATCCCAGTTAAAAGCAATCGTTGAGTACATGCCCTTTTCGTAATTGTAATTATCGTTCTCGTCTTCATACAGGGTGAAACTTGCGTCGTCGCCGGGATAAATGCGCAATTCGATCGGCTCAGCCGGCTTCTCGGTGGAGTACTGCAGGAACGGCCCCATCGGAATAATAGAGCCAGCCTTAACCAAAAGAGGTATCTTCTCGATAGGCGCATCAGCTGTAATGGTTTGTCCACCTGAAATAGTTTGGCCTGTCCAGAAGTCAATCCAGTCGGTTCCTGCGGGTAGATAGACGGGCCTTGTTTTTTCTTTTTCCACAACGTTTTTTTCCTCAGCGTGAATTTCCGGCGTCTTCCAGAAAAGCATTGCCCGAAAAGCGCCTGCGGCTGAGTTTGAAGTCTCGAATTTGAAGTTGTATTCTTTGCCGGCTTGCAGCTCCACCGGCTCGGTATAAAATTCCACAGACCAGTAATTACAAGGCAGCTCTTTGCCATCCAGGTAAACTCGTTTAGGCCCGAAGCTTTTCATGTGGAACCGATGTTGTCCGGTCTGGGTGGGGATGAGTTTGCCCTGCCAGCGGATGGAAAAGTTAGGGTCGGTAATATAATCGGGCCAGCCTGTATACCAGAAGAGATTTATCTTGGGTTCGACCTGCTCGTGACATAATTCTTTGAATTCCGTATCGTCATAGTATTTGGCAACCAGGCCTGGTTTGCCGTCGTTGGTCTTGAAATGCTCCGGTGTTATCAGGATGCTATCCTCAGGCGGCCTATGGTACATATACTCGGTGACGGGACATACCATAATCGCAGGGCCGAACATAAATTGGTCATCGATGGAATACGTCTTTTTGTCGTCGGTAAAATCCATGGGCAGGCCACGCATTATAGTATAGCCGTTGTTGGTGACCTGCCAGGCGAGCGAATAAATGTAGGGCAATAATCGGTAACGCAGCTTGTCAAACTTTATCATGGGCTGGACGAATTCGCCTAACTGCCAGATTTCGCGTGGAGTCTCGGAGCCATGCGAGCGAAAGATTGGGCTGAACGTGCCGAACTGAAACATGCGGGCGTAAAATTCCTGGTAAGCGGGGTCATTGCCGCCGTTGGAGAACACGCCGCCGTAGCTACCGATGACAAAGGCGCCGATATCGAACGTCCAGTACGGAATGCCGGACATGCAGTGGTTAATGCCTGCCGCGATTTGCTTCTTGTAAATATCCCAATTTGCTCCGATGTCGCCGGACCAGGTGGTGGCTGCGTTTCGCTGCTGGCCCGCGAAGGTTGAGCGTGTCAGGATGTAAACGCGTCTCTTGTCGGTTTCTTTGCGCAGGTTTTTATACAAACTCTCGGTCATAACGAGCGAATAGGCATTTAGATACCGTGCCCATGAGCCCAGGTAATTGGTGCCGATTTTTTTCATCTCGTACTCGGTGGCTTCTTTTGTCAGGGCGTTTACCACGTCCGGCTCGGTTGAGTCAATCCACCAGCCATCTATGCCGGTAGAGTACAGGCCTTTTTTCAGGTGCTTGAAGTAAAGCTGATTGGCGGCGGGATTGAATGCGTCGTAATACTTAAAACCTGCCCAGCCAAACTTGTCGTAAAGATAACCTTTCTCGTCCATTTCCTTGAAGATGGGCGTGTTGGGCCCAAGGCCAGGCCAGATGGAAATCATAACGTGGAAGTTCATATCGTGCAGGGTCTCGATCATCTCTTTGGGCTTTGGAAACTTTTTTTCGTCGAAGAACATCTGGCTCCAGTTCTCTCTGGGTCCCCAGTAGTTCCAGTCCTGGATGATATTGTCGATGGGGATTTTCCTTTCGCGGTACTGCCGGGTGATGCTTAGCAGTTCCTCACGGTTTTTATAATGTTCTTTGCTTTGCCAATATCCGTAGGCCCATTTGCCGTACATGGGGGCGGCTCCGGTGAGGTTCCTGTAGCCGGCAATGACCTCGTCCATGTTCCGGCCGTACAGAAAATAATAATCAATGTTGTCGCCAACGTCGGAGAAGAACGAGACCTTTTCCTTGTCGTCTTCAAAGATGGTTTTGGAATAATTGTCCCAGAGTAGCCCATAGCCCTGCGTGGAAATTAGAAACGGAGTGACCGCATCGGTGTTGGACTGCACCAGTGTCACCGAATAGCCGCGATAATTCATGTAACCGTTCTGGTGCTGACCGAGGCCATAGATGCCTTCGTCCGGCGTAAGCTGAAAATTTTGTTGAACGCTGAAGGCTTTTTTCTCATGTTTGATCTCGATCGGTGTGATGAGGGCCTTTCCATACTCTTTGAGAATATTTTTATTGCTGCGGTCGAGATAATGAATAGCACAGTCACCTTTGGAAATGCGCAGGTGTATCGTGCCGGAATTTAGGGTGATGGTTTCGGGATTTTCTTGAACTTTGATGTCCAAATCCGGCAGTTTATCTCGAATTACAGCCAGGCTCTTTTTTTCGTCGGTGCCGTTGGGAAGCCATTTAAGGACGCGAACGATATTGTCTGCGTAAAATTGAATCCTGGTATTCGACTCTTCAGCTTTTAATTCGACGCCGTTTTGAATTTGTTTAACCGTCGTTTGAGCCGAGACATATTGAAAAGTAACAGATGCAACAATCAAGCTGAGAAAAAAGATATTTCGAACCTTCATTTTCTACCTCATTCTTATTAATTTTGGATGGTTAACCTTAATCCATTTTTCGACATCCTGCCTTAGTTGTCTGGCTAGTTCTATCATCTCATCGGCCTCTTGATCGCTTACGAGTCCGGCTCGCTCGTAGCCGCCGATGTTGCGTTTTTTGCGAAATTTGTCGAATTCTGTGATCAGCTTTGTATCAGCCCCTATTGTATTTGCTAATGATTGAATTACGCGATAATGGTGCAAACCGCGCGTTGCCCGGAAGCCCTCTGCAGCGAGCGCAGCAGTAGCCGCCTGCAAAGCAGCATTGTATGCGATGTTCATTCGCCAATCTGTACTAAGGTCCTCAGACTGACAATCGGCCAAGTCACGGTCGGCGACGCCTAACAAATCCACAATCTCTTGCGGACTCGTTGTGTGCCGGACAAGCCAACCATTATTGAGCCAGTCGTCCAAGCTCATTTTCGTCTCCGACTAAGAAAACTTTTGGTTCGCTCAAAACTGAACTTAAGAAATGATGCTTGCTCGCCACCTTTTGTCTGAACTCATCCACAGAATAAACAGAAGGATTGACCTCCCGGCCAAGTTTATCCTGAGTTTGACTTATAGCATCAACAACTTCAGCAAAACTACACGAGCCGATCACGATTAAATCTACATCGCTGTCTGCTCTGACAGCGCCTGTTGCGAAGCTGCCGTGCACAAAGGCAATCTTTACTTTGTCTGATAACTGCTTTAAGGCTTCGAATAGTACGTATACGAAACCGGCTGTCTTTCTAAGCAGACCGGAAAGTTCAGGGAAAAATGGACATTCTGTGTTGGCTTGATAGTACGTACGGTTGCCATCCTTGGACTTTGTAATGATTTCTGCTTTGGCTAGACCTGTCAGTTCTCTGCGTACCGTTCCAATAGCCAGATCGGTTCGGCGTTCAATATCCCGCAGGTACCACCGTTGGGCCGGGTCTGATAATAATAATGCCAGCACTTTCTTCCGCACTTCAGGAAAAAGCCAGTCGATGGGATTTTTTCCTATCGTTCTCATAATGCGCACAATTGTGCGCCATAAGCGCACAAAAGTCAATGCTTACTCAAATTACCTAATGCAGTAATTAACTTCCTGATACGAAAGGCGCATTTGTAATCCGATGAACTAAAGCCAATCCTACGCAACTCGCTACATAGCACAAGTTAGTGCCTTGTAAATTTGTCGAACACCGTAATGACAGGCAGAGCATTGCCGTCGTTATCGAACATGCCTCTGCTACGAAGCCCACCCATGACAGCCGGCTCCCACCAGAAGATGCCCTTACCTCGATTGTTGGGCGTATTCAGAACAACGCGGTTGACTTCTTCGAGAAACTCTTTCTGACCTTCTGGTGTCTCCGGAAACGGGTCGAGTTTATTTCTATATTCCGAGGGCCTCCAATTATAGGCTACCTCCACAAGCATGATGTCTTTATCGTATCCGGTCGCTATGAAGTTCATATTTTCGCGCAAATCCAGCAGCGAGCCGTGCCACCAGGGATAGTATGACTGCCCAATGACGTCGTAATCAATATTATAAGAATGCCATTTGTCGAAGAAAGCCTTTGTCTTTTCTTTATCGGCGCCACGGTCGATGTGAATCATGATGAGAGGACGCTTTGCACTGCCGTGTCGGCCAGCTTCTACACCATTGATGCCGGCCTCGAGCAGTTCTGCGAAGTTGTTCCAATTGTTGGGGATTTTGCCATCGGGCCAAAGCATGCCAATAATAACTTCGTTGCCGATCTGGACCATGTCTGGCAGCACGTCTGCGTTGCGAAATGCGGCGATAGTGTCACGTGTATATTCGAAGACCGCCTGCACGAGCTGCTCATGTGACATATCCTGCCAGGCCGCAGGCTTGTACTGTTTGCCCGGGTCTGCCCATGTGTCGGAATAATGATAGTTCAGCAGAAATTTATAGCCAAGCTTCTGAGCTTCCTGAGCCAGGGCGATAGTGTATTCGAGATTGTTCGGCAGTTGCGTGGGCGTGTGGAACAACCGCAGACGAATCCAGTTGTAGCCGTGGTCCTTGAAGA
>CAYNTC010000197.1:0-4934 GCA_964399795.1 uncultured Pirellulales bacterium
TTTGCAAATAAAAGACTTATCAATAATAATGTTAGTAAATCGGTCAGTTTGAGTTAGTTAATTCTATGCTGATTCCTTCTTTGCTTTTTGTCTTGCGGTGGATAAATCGGCGTTGCCTTGGACTATGTCACGGGTGATTATATATTTTGCAGGTTTTGACTCATCCGGAAGTTGATACATCAAGTCTACCATAAGCTCCTCGGCGATCGCGCGTAGCGCCCTTGCTCCTGTGTCCCGCTTCATCGCTTTTTGTGCCAGAGCACGTAACGCGTCTTGTTCAAATTCGAGCTGGGCATTTTCCAGATCAAAGAACTTCTGGTATTGCTTGACCAACGCATTTTTTGGTCTGGTCAGTATGCCTATGAGCGCATCTTCATCAAGGGACGAGAGAGTTGTAATTACTGGAAGTCGGCCCACCATCTCTGGTATCATTCCGTACTCGATAATATCTTCCGGTATGACCTGTTTGATTATTTCGCTGTATTCGGTTTTTTCGTCTGTTCGGCCGGACAGTTCCGAATCGAAACCAATCATCTTTTTGCCCAGACGCTTTTTGATAATGTTGTCCAGGCCCACAAATGTACCTCCACAGATGAAGAGTATCTTTGTGGTATCTATCTGTACGTAGGATTGTTCGGGGTGTTTTCTGCCGCCCTGTGGCGGGATGTTTGCGGTCGTACCTTCGAGCATTTTCAGAAGCGCCTGCTGCACACCTTCTCCTGAGACGTCACGGGTAATCGAGACGTTCTGATATGTTTTGCCTATCTTGTCGATTTCATCGATGTAAACGATGCCTCGCTGGGCGGCTTCTATGTCATAGTCAGCGGCCTGTAGAAGCCGCAGAAGGAAGTTCTCAACATCCTCACCTACATAGCCGGCCTCCGTGACAGTGGTAGCGTCGCAGATTGCAAACGGCACGTCTAATTTGCGGGCAAGTGTACGCGCCAGCAGGGTCTTACCACAGCCGGTCGGCCCAATTAACAAAACGTTGGATTTGTCTATCTCAACGTCGCCGTCACCCGAATCACTGTGTAAAAGTCGTTTGTAGTGGTTGTGCACCGCAACGGAAAGATATTTTTTGGCATGCTCCTGCCCGATTACATATTGGTCGAGATATTCTTTTATTTGTTTGGGTTTGGGCATGTTTTTGAGGCTTATTTTTCTCCGGCCGGTTTGTTTGTGCTCCTGCTGGATAATATTGTGGCAGAGGTCAACACATTCCGGACAGATAAAGACATTATTTGGGCCTTCTATCAGTGTATCCGTCTGGCTGCCCGACCGACCGCAAAAACTGCAAATCGCTGTTGACTTTTTGTCGTTAGATTTTTTACCCATAACTATCTTCCTATTTGAGCGTAGAGTTCACATAAAAATAGCCTCATTTATATTCTAATTGATCGGCATTATTTGGGCAAGGCTATTGATGAAGTATAACTTGCGAAGTGTGCGTGTCAAGTTTGTAGTTAGGTTTTTGGCCTTTAGCCCCTATTTCTTACCACCACAAACCCAGAGATCTCATAATTTAGCTTAAGGCTTGCTTTGCACATGCACTGTTATTGTACGCATTGAGTATCAAATTAAAATACCGTGAGAAATGCGGATTAGCTCGCGCCAAAAACAATTGTAAATTTGTAGCAAAATAATTACGATGGTCTCTAATTAGAGCAAAGGAGACAACAGACAATGGCAGAAGAGCTAATTGGCATAATAGGGGGGACAGGTCTGGGAGATGCGCTTGCTGAACAGCTAATCGATGCGGAATTGCGCGATATCGAAACACCGTTTGGAAAGCCAAGTACGAGCATTATGCTCGGCAGGCTTGGCGACAGGCAGATAGCTTTTCTGAACCGTCACGGAACCGGGCACAAGCTCTCACCAAGCGAGGTTCCCTTTGCTGCCAATATTTTTGCTCTTAAAAAGCTTGGCGTTCACACATTGATTAGTAGCGGTGCAGTGGGTTCACTAAAGGCTGAAATTGCACCCGGTGATTTGGTTATCGTTGACCAATTCATTGATAAAACATTCAAGCGCAATAATACTTTCTTTGCCGGTTTTGGTGCGGTGCACTGCGAGATGACTGAGCCGGTTTGCGCCGGCATTCGGAAAATACTTATAGAAATGGCCAATGACACTAAGATAAAAACGCATCCGAAAGGAACGTATGTGTGTATGGAGGGACCTCAATTTTCCACGCGTGCTGAGTCTCTTATGCACCAGGCCTGGGGTTGTGATTTGATCGGCATGACCGCTATGCCGGAGGCCAAGCTGGCAAGGGAAGCTCAGATCTGCTATGCGCTTATTGCTTTAGTCAGCGACTACGACTGCTGGCGTCTTCACAACGAGACAAAGCAAAAACAGACATTGCTTAAAGAGATAATGGAGAATTTACAGACTGCCACAGGCAACTGTCTTGAGCTTATCAAAGCTGTTTTAGCAAGTAAGCATCAGCTTGTCCGTGAGGATTGCCAATGCAGAAAAAGCCTTGATTTGGCGGTATGGACCGATCCACGTCAAATCGACCCGGTTAAAAAGGAAAAGCTTGATATTCTTTTTGAATGACTCCTATGGGGAAAGACTTTAACCCCGCCATAAATGGCGGGGCTAACCGAATCCGATTACGGCGGATAAAAAAGCACAAATTTTTCAGATTGTCTATTGCATGTTGATTCTTTAAAACTTGACACAATAAAAAGACTATGATTGTAATATATCTATGGGCGATTAGCTCAGTTGGCTAGAGCGCACGGATCACACCCGTGAGGTCACAGGTTCGAGTCCTGTATCGCCCATTCACATGGATTATCGTAAATCCCTGCATTAAATTACCTTGACAGAAGAGTTTATTGGCGAAATAATACTTAAACCCAAGTATTTATGAAAGCTTGTCAGTTGTTGAATATTCGAAAGGATGTATTATGAGTACTTTTCGCAGACAATCCATGGGTGAAGAGGTAAAAACGAAATTGCAGAACTTCTTAAGTTTTATTCTTTGTTTTTTGCTCATTTTTATAACGGTGAGTTTAGGCTGTCGACGCAAGCCCGCACCTGAGGAAGAAGTCAATGTGCCGGAGCCGAATGTTGCTCAAGAGGTGTCAGACCCTGTTGTAGTCACTGTCGGCGGCACGAACATTACCGAAAGCCAGGTTGAGGCACAGATAAAGCCGGAGTTTGACCGAATGGCTGCGAAAGCTGGCCAGCTTCCACCAGCTTTCGCAGAGCAGTACAAGAGACAACTTCGACAGGCAGCCACTGAGAGACTTGTTGTCGAGCAGTTGCTGGATGAAGAGATAAAAGAGGCGAACATAAATGTCACCGAGCAGGAGGTAACGGAAAAGATTGAACAGATTGCCGTTCGACAGCAGCCTCCCCTGTCGTTAGAGGAGCTCAAGATGCGGGCAGCGGCCAGTGGAAAGGATTTTAACGAACTAAGGCAGGATATTCATAGAGGCCTGGCCTATGAGAAACTCTTCCAGGCTCAGTGGCAGGGCAAGATAGATGTTACCGAAAGCGACGCTAACAATTACTATTCTGAGAATCCGAAGGAGTTTGAGACGCCTGAACAGGTAAAGGCCAGTCATATTCTCATAGCACCGGATACCACCGATACCAGCGTTGACCCGAACGATGCCAAAGCCAAAGCGCTGGCTAAGGCCGAGCAGTTGCTTGCACAACTAAAAGAAGGGGCAGATTTTGCTGAGTTGGCTAAAGCTAATTCTTCGTGCCCATCGGCTGCAAAGGGAGGTGATTTAGGCTTCTTCTCCAAGGGCAATATGGTTGCACCTTTTGAAAAGGCCGCTTTTGCACTGGAGCCGGGGCAGATTAGCGATATTGTAGAGACGAAATTCGGCTATCACATTATAAAGGTGACTGACCATAAAGATGCCGGCACAATTGCATTTGAGCAAGCAAAGGACGATATAATCGATAAACTCACCAAGGGAAAGAAAACCGAGATTGCCAAGGGATATATTCAGTCTCTTAAAGCCGAAGCTAACATCACTTACCAATCCGGTCAGGAGCCGGTCCCGGCAGTACAGGCGCCACAGGATTCTGGCGGAAGCCAACAGAACGTGCCCCAACCACCTGACGAGGAAAAAGCGGGACAAACAAACCCGTAAACTTTTTGTCTGTAAAAAGAAGGGTAAACGCAATAAGACAAGTTTATACGCCTAAGGCGTATTTAATTTGACCGTCTATGGCTCTGTTGAAAAGGTCGGTTGTCATTTCGACCGAAGCGTCCCTTATAGGGACGCGAAGTGGAGAAATCTTTTAAAAACAGATTCCTCGACTCGGCTTCGCCTCGTTCGGAATGACAGTTTTTCAGGTTTTCAACAGAGCAACCATCTATTCTATCAGATTAGCAGGGTCAAGATGGGCTGATTCTATATCTTTGAAGTATTTGACCGTGCCCACCTTCAGTTCCACCGTCGCTTCATCATCGCAGACAATAATACCGTTCGGGTGTAATTGCAAAGCGCTGACTGTCCACATATGATTAACGCCCTCTTCGACGGCGTGACGCAGTGCTCGCGCTTTGTTGTGGCCATTGACGATAATAAGCACCTCATCGGCGTCCATTACTGTTCCTACGCCGACGGTCAAGGCAGTTTTAGGGACTTTATTAACATCGCCGTCAAAGAATCGAGAGTTGGCCACTATGGTATCGTATGTGAGTCCTATTATGCGTGTTCTCGAGGTTAGTGACGACCCCGGCTCGTTAAATGCTATATGACCGTCCGGCCCGATGCCGCCGACGAACAAATTAATGCCGCCGGTCTTTTGTATTTTCTCTTCATACGCGACGCATTCGGCCTTGGGGTCCTGGGCATTACCGTTGAGGATGTTGACATTTTCCTTTGGGATGTTTATGTGGCTGAAAAAGTTATTCCACATGAATGAGTAGTAACTTTCAGGATGGTCCTGGGGCAGATTAA
>CAYNTC010000198.1:0-4923 GCA_964399795.1 uncultured Pirellulales bacterium
TGGCAGAAGAAAAGAAAGGCTGTGGGCCATTTGATACTGGGGGGCGCCAGTTATATGCTGGTCGGTAAGCTGTCTCGCCGAGGATTATTGAAGTCAGTTTGATGTCCGTTAAAATAGAAAACAATTGTGGACCTTTGTAATTGGTGCGCCCCCTCTGTTGCAGTTAGCTTTAACTGACAGGTGGTTTCTGGTTCAGTTGGTTAAATTGCACGATTTTACGACTTCGGCTTTTCCAATATTCGATTTTCAGTTCCTGCGATCAGCCTCTTTATATTTTCTCGATGCCTAAAGATAACAAATAGCGGTATTAAGGTTGCTACTGCCAGTAATGGCCATAATAAGTTGAAGTACCAGTTAGGAATTATTGATATAGCCAGGATTAGAACTATAGGAAAAGCTAGCGCTGCGATAATTGATGCCAGAGAAACATATCGCCATATTAAAACCACCGTAATCCATACGATGATGACAGTTAATGCGCAGACGGTGAAGTATGGCCAAAGACCCAATGCCACGCCGAAACTTGTCGCAACTCCTTTTCCACCTTTGAATTTTAGATATATCGGGAAGACATGTCCAAGAATTGCAGCACATCCTATTAGCAGCCATAACCAGAATCCGGTAGCGGGAGGGGAAGAAGAAAGACGCAATACGAATGGCTGTGCTGCAAGTGTAGGAATCAGACCCTTAAGTACGTCGAGCGTGAAACAAACGTAAGCCCACTTTCGGCCAAGAGCACGCGATACATTTGTAGCGCCAATATTGCCTGAGCCGATTGAGCGTATATTCTTGCCATGGGCTTTAGCGATGAGTAGTCCGAAAGGTATTGATCCAAGTAGATACGCGCCTGCAGTTAGAAACATAAAAGGCAAATAGGTCACTTTAGTCCTTTCCTTTTCATTATAGAATCATATACACTTATTAGCTTTTCGGCAACTCGGTTAATTGAGATCTTATCTTTGAGCTTGTCGGCAATAATCGCATCGGAGGCCCTTCGAATATTGTCGATATCGGAAAAATAGCCGATAGCCTCGGCAAGGGCGGAAGTGTTATTTGGTGAGTCGATAATTTTGCCATGTTTATCATTAACAAATAGGTCTGTTGCGCCGTTGAAGGTGGTGCTGATAACAGGCTTACCTGCCGCCAGGGCTTCGAGGATGAATCGGCTGCATGGGTCATAGAAGGTAGGCAGAACCGCGACGTCGGAAATTGGAAGGAGATTGTGAATGTGCTTGATATGGCCAAGGAAAACAATTTTGTGGTGGATGTTGAAAGCCTTAGCAAGATGACGATATTTTCGTGTTTTGCCTTTTCCGGCGACTATTAAAGAGACGTTGCTTGCAGCCTGATTGTTTGTTATTGCCAAATGCAGAGCCTTTATTAAAGCGGTTAGTCCTTTCAATCGAAAGTTATTAGCTACAAAAAGCAGGAGAAGTGGATTATCCACTTCTTTTAAGCTTAGTTGGCCCAGAATTTGAGTACGAAGCCGCTCAGCAGACTTTGTGTCGGTACGCCTGTTTGTTTTCACACCGTTATGAATAAGAGCTATACGATGTGTATCAGTTTTGTAATGATGCCTGATTTGGTCCGCGACGTACTGTGAAAGAGCGGCAATTACTGGGCCATCGGCATTCTGGCAAAGCCTGCGCTCGGCGTACAGCAGGGCGGATCGATGGAAGTTTATCATAGATGTGAGTCTTTTATAAGATTGTAAGAATTTATTTTCATAGCTTGCAGCATTACGCAGGATTGCCTCAGCGTACGTGCCTCCTCGTGGCTGATATATGTCTGCAAAGTCGAAGGGCAAGACACTATGAATGATATCGTAACGGTTTACGGTCAAATGTTCCTTGAGCACCTTTGCAAACTTGTGATAGGAGGCGCGTTTAACAGAGCTGTTGCAAAGAATATGAGTATTCTTGCCGTTCGTACCGCCGGTTGCTGCCAGCACGTGAACTTCGAGCCCCGCTGAAGATAGGGCTCGAGCAAGTTCGAAAACCGAGCGTTCTGCTCCACCAAGGGCAATATTAGCCCTCTCGATTATTATCGCGACCTTTTTTTTCATTACAGTGCGGTCAGTTATGATTAGCCTCTTTTGTAAAAGGAGTAGGTCTTCCGTGTTTTTTGTCGTGTCGAGCCATGTACTCTGCTTTTCTTTGCACCTTTCGAATGAGTACTTTGTCCGATCTGGTCAAATTTTTCTTGTCGGCATATCGTAAATAGAAACGCAGGCGGTCTGTTCTTGAAAAGTACTTTGCGGGCGCCGAGTAGTGAATTTGTGCAATGTCTTTTACACGAAATCGTTCCTGGCACATTATTGGTTTAAAGGCACGGGCCAAATCTATCAAGTAGAAAGTGTCGTTATTGTTATAGAATATGTGGGAGAAGTAGAGGTCCCTGTGGCGATAGTTTGTTTGGTGAAATTTTCTTACGAATGCGGCTAATTGAGTGATGAAATCCCTTCGCAGTTTTAATCTGTCGGTTGTAGCTGGGCAGTCAAAGTAGTCGGGCAATTTTCGCTCTATTGACTCGGCATTAGGAATTTTCTCACTTATTATAAAACTTCTTTTCTCAAAAAGGACTCCCCATTGCTGGCCGTATGATATGATCTTTGGGGTATCTATACCTGCTGCGCAGAGTTCGTTGTTGGCCCTTACCTCTATGAGAGCGCAACTTGTACGGCTGTGATTTGAAAGCCAGTTTTGAAGTTGGGCTATAATCGGTGGCCTGTTGTAGCGTTTTAGAAATGCCATCGTTGATATTTGTGATCCAGGAAATTCAATCTCAAATTGTAATCGAGTGCGAAATGGCGCAAGGCCAGCTTTGGCCAGGTTCTTGGCGATATTAAAAGAAAAAACGGAGTCGATGGAGGTCAAGCCAAGATTTCTCAGCGGCGTTTCATAGTCCACATCAACGAACATCGACTTTGAAATTTCAACGAATTCTTGCTGGTCTCTGTTTGTAGCTCGTATGCGATTATTGCCGAGCAACTTTTTCGCAGCATCGCAGACCATCTCAACTGTGATTGCCTGCATACAGAAGTGCTCAGATTCTTTACATGTCGGTCTGGTACAGGGACTGCACGGAACATCACCGACAATCTGAATCTCATTTTCATAACCGGTATCTGTCCAGGCGGGATCATTTGGGCCGAAAAGGGTGATGACTTTACGCTTTAGAGCAATAGCTATATGTCGTGGGCCGGTGTCATTTGTTATTACTAGATCAGCGATTGAAAAAAGTGCTTTCAATTCGCCCAGACCGAGTGGCTTTTCTGCTAAGTTTATGAATCGATAATTGCTTAAAGTGCAAACCTGTTTTGCAATCTTTGCTTCCTCAGGATTGGGCGCAGACGAGATAACTATTGTTGCTCTATAGTTATCTATCAGCCAGTCGGCTGTTTTGGCGAATCTGTCAGGCAGCCAGAATTTGCTTGGCCCGTAAGCTCCGCCGGGAACGATTACTATAATCGGCCCCGTACGATTCGTAACTTCCGGCAGCTTGGTTTTGATCTTGTCATATTCCCATGGATCAATCAGCAGTTCAAGGCTTCTATCAAATGTATCAGCGCCCAGCCAGGAGGCGATTGCGAGGTAGTAGTCAACCATAGAAAGGGGTTTGAATTTGCCGTTGGCTAATCTTTGGGGGTAAAGTCTGTCGGTCAGTAAATAGCCGCGACCCTGGCGTGCGTACCCGATGCGATATGGTATACGTGCTAAAAAGACCGTTAGTGCCGATGCGAAGGAGTTTTTCAGAAGAATCGCATGGGTGAAATTGTGCGCTTTTAATTTTTTTGCAAGCGCGAAGAGATTACGGTCGTCCAGATTAAGCCATTGATTGTTAAAGTTGCTTGGTGACAGTACCTGTCGGACCACAGGGTTTGCAAGAAATGTTATTTTGGAGGACTCGAAATGTTTTTGGATCGCTCTTATAGCAGGTATGCTCAAAATAGCATCGCCCATAGGCGAAGGAAGCCAAACTAAAATATTGTCCGTCTTTTCCTGCATATCGAGACTTGCTCAGAAAGATACACATTTCAGTAGTATTACTTACGGCCTTGCATGATATAGAAGGTCAGTGCCATCATCTGAAAAAGAAGGGCGAAGCCCAGCGCGATCAAAACTTTGCCATCCTGTCGGGCCGGGCTCATCAGAAGCCAAATAGCCACGAGCAGACAAAATAAAACAATGATTTGAACGATCCCTGCAATCAATCGCATCACCGAGAATTCGGTAAACATATTTGTTCGCTGCATGCTCTTTAGCTGCTCTAACACACGTTCTAATAACTGTTCGGTTTTACTGTTTGTCATCTCATGTTGATTATGTGTTGCTTGGTCAGATTCTGCTTGCCGGGCTTGTCCAAAGGTTTGTGAGCCGTGTTGAACGGATGGTCGAGTATCTTTTGCTGGTGGGAGTGATTCAGTTGGACTGGTGGCGTTTCTATTTGCTGTGGCTTCGTTATTACTGGTGTGGCGGTGTGATTTTTTTATTATGTTTTTCGCCTCTTTTATGTTCATGGCGGTGTAGTCGGGGTTTGGCTGGTTACTTTGGAGTTTTGTTGCGTCGAGGTGACTACTTATCAGAATGGTCTTGCAGCCAGCTTGCTTACCCGCTTGGATATCACTGTCGCTGTTGCCGATCAACCAGGATTGGCCAAGGTCGAGGTTCATCTCTTTGGCTGCGGTCAGCAGCATACCTGGATTTGGTTTTCTATGGTCGCTTTTTTTGCGATATTTTTGGATAACACCTTCTGGATGATAGGGGCAGTAGTATATCCGGTCTAATTGCGCTCCTTTTTCAGCCAGCATTTGCTTCAAGCGCGCGTGGATTTCGCCGAGCACTTTCTCTGTAACGATTCCCCGAGCTACAGCCGATTGGTTCGAGACGACGATTAGCTTATAGCCCAGTTGCTTTAGTTCTT
>CAYNTC010000199.1:0-4911 GCA_964399795.1 uncultured Pirellulales bacterium
GATGTGTTCTTTATTGCGATGCACGGCGAATTCGGTGAGGATGGGCAACTCCAGCAGATTCTCGAAGACCAGGACCTAATCTACACAGGCAGCGGGCCCGTAGCGAGCAAGTTGGCATTTGATAAGATGGCAAGTAAGAAGCTATTTGCTAATGCTGGTGTTAATGTGCCGGCAGCAGTGGAGTTTAATGGTCAGGCCGATACACACAGGCTTGAGCAGAGAGTGCGGAAACTTGGAGATAAATTTGTAATAAAACCCCAAAGGCAGGGCAGCAGCGTTGGTGTTAGCATCGTAAATGGTTTTCAAGATGCTATAGCCGTGGCCCGTAAGACCTGCCAGGATTTTGGTGTTTGTATAATAGAAGAGTTCATCCCTGGAAGGGAAATAACAGTTGGGATACTCGAAAGACAAGCTCTGCCAATAATTGAAATCAAGAGCAGGACCGGCTTCTACGATTACCAGGCTAAATACGCCAATCACAAAACAGGGTATCTATTTGATACCATTAAGGATGAGTCGCTAACGGCAAAAATAAGTCAGGCAGCGACCGATTGCTCTGATGTGCTCGGCTGCCGGGATTTTGCGAGGGTTGATTTAATATTGGCTAATGACGGACTGCCATACGCTCTGGAAGTCAATACGATTCCAGGGTTCACTGCTCACTCACTTCTTCCTAAGGCAGCGGCAAAAGTAGGGCTGTCTATGAGCGAATTGTGCGTGAAAATCATCGAGCTGGCGATTGAGCGTAGAGGCGCACATGTACCAAAAGCGCCAACTAAAAACAAATTCAGCATACAAAGCATGAAGAATAAGATTATTTCTGACAAGAGAAAACATAAGCTAAGCTCAACTAAGTAGCTGTTTTTAGATCGTGAGTAGTGGACTTTGATTTGTTTTTAGTTCATTGAATAAGCAGGGGGTTTACAAATGTGCGAACCAGCAAGTAGTCTACGAAAAACTATAGCCGGTAGCATTCAAGCTAAGGGATCGATCCATCTCGTATACTGATCCAAAAGTTTTTATGGCCGTACGAAAAAGAGAAATAAAACGAAAAAAGCAGAAAACATATTTTGGCTTCGATGACGTGGCAAGGAAAAAACGGTCGAAGCATGCCGACCGGACCGCCCTTACGCGTGTTCTCAAAGCAATCTCGCTGCTCTGTGTCCTTGCATTAGCAGGGGTGTTTCTTTTCCTTTCAGAACGATATCTCAAATCTGCCAGCCCTAATGGAACCGGACCTTTGGTATTGCTTAATGTGCCCAAGTGGGTCAATGCTGAACTGAGGGCCAAGATTCTCACTGCCGCCGGCGGTGATAGATTCAGGTTGGATGAGCAAACTGCGCATCTTGTAGCGCAGAAGTTGAAATCGGTCGCCTGGCTGGATGATGTACAGGTGCAAATCGCCCACGATAGCGTCGGCGTTAATGCACGCTGGCGAAAACCTTTGGCTCTTATCACAATAAACTTCGAAAGGTTCTATGTTGATACGGAGCTTGTTGCGCTTGATTATGTTGATATGCCGGAACTACCAGTCGTTAGAATCAAAGGCATTTTTCTTTCTACAACTCCACAGCCCGGACAAAAACTGCAAGAGGAAGATTTGGCCGCTGCAATAGCAGTTTTGACTTTACTGGATCGAATGGATAAAGACCTTGTACCTGATAGGCCGTTACTTTGGGAAATAGAAAGTATCGATGTAAGCAACTTCAAAGGTCGAGAAAACGGTTCCGCACCACATATTGTTCTTTATGCTAAAGATCAAACTCAGATCATCTGGGGCGCTGAAATCGGAGCCTGGGCGCGACACCTGGAAGCAAAGGATGAAGAAAAGCTTGCTAAGCTGTATACATATTATGAACAGAACGGAACTTTAATGGGCGGTGCCAGGTACATAAACCTGCGCGACCCACAGGATAAGGTTCCGATGCCTACCGACAGGTTTTAGAATTTACCAGCTGCAGGATAGCTACACTTTACATAACCGGTGAATGAGAACTCGTCAGATCAAAGATGACACTGAGTTTTTCAATAATGTATTTAGGGCAGTTGGCAGGTCTGTATACTGATATGGAACGTTAAATTCATTACAAATTGATTTGAATTTTCTTACAGCCAATTCACTAAGCCTGCTTTGAAAATTTTTATCTGCGTTACAACAGAAAATTCTACAGCCAGCAAAGCGATATTCATAAACGGCACATTTGTTCTGCATTTGATAGGGACATATTGTACCAGGCATTGATTTGATACTATCTATTCTAATCTTTGCGGCCAGATACATCAGTTCCGGCGTCGTTACAAACAGGCGATGCTCAAATTTTTCAAAATTACAACATGCTCCGCACATTTTACATTGGCCAGCTTGATCGGCAGCTTCAAGTATTTGCGAATCAAGCCAATTATAAACTTCAGCTACTTTTTGTAGGAGCTGGCTGTTTGTTTTTTGTTCTGCCACCATTTTTTGTTTTTCCTGATGCTCTCAATTTCCTTAAAGCTGTATAGCTTGCCGCGATTAATGCCGGGGCACTTTTGAGCGACTCTATTCCATGCGTTTGCGCTGGCCAGATTTTCGTACCAGAAGGGCCAGCTTCTGCATTGGCTCGGCCGGACTGGATATATCTTGCAGATTCTTTGGCCGGATTTATCTTCAAGAAAAATACAATCTCTGGTTACTCTCTTTTCGATAATCGTTGTTCGCAGCCCGACACGTCGCAAATATTTTTTTCTTAATTGCGTGATTGATATTTTCAAAAAATCTGCGATTATTTCAATCTCTGGCCGAGTGACCCAGATATAGCCCTGGCCCGGCCCGGCGCAGCATCTGCCGCACTGCAAACACTGGAAATGCAGACCATTGATGTACCAAGGAGTTCTATTAACCACGGATTTCACAGAATTCAAATGCCATTGATATTACTCACACTATCAAGCTCAGTTATTCCAGCCCTGAGCTTTGAGGATTGTTTTAATTTCTTCTTCCAGAGCTATGAAAGCAGACAACTTTCGTAGAGGTGAAAAATCATCGATATATTCTGGAATGCGTAGAATAGCGCTATTTGTGTCAAAACGTTTTTTTCGATGACTTCCAAGTTCGGTAGCTGTTTGTAATAGTGCATGAAGATATTTCTTTGGTTTCTTTTGCTTCTCAAGGTCACGTAAAGCTGGCATATCCAAAGGTACTGTTCCATTAGGATTTCCTGCGGCTTGTCTTATGGCATCAACATCGAACAGTAACCATGTCTCCGTCATTCGCACAGGCACAACACTGACAGCAGGAGGAATTTTTATATTAGCACTTATTTCGTTGAGTGCCCTCTTAATTTCATTTAGCCGAGTATCTAAAGAAGCTTTTTCGGCGTCTCGATGAATGAAAAGAAGATCACAGGGATACAGTTCTATACTTTTTAGAATCTTATCGGCCAATTCTCTTGGAGGCCTTGGAAGGCGTCTGAGATCAGCCCATCGCGATTGTATCGGTATGTCGGGAAGACATTGATGTAACAGCCATGTTAGTATTGGCACAAGTGCTTTATCTGCAGGACCATCTGTGAGCAACGTAAACTCTAGTTCCTTCATTCGTATATATTCAAATTTGAATTATACCGGAAAAAGATATGGAGCTATATCCTCACGGTCAATGACTCGCTTTGGTCGATGTTTTCTGGTTTCCCCACGAGATTCGAAATCATCCCGTTTATCCGGTCTAAGGACAGGATTAAGGTAAGCTAACAAATCGCCCCTTTTACAGACATGAACCTCAACTTCAGGTTTTTTTGCTCTCCAAGTTCCAGGTAGACAACTGAAGCGAACTCCACTAAGCCGTTTTCCTGAATGAACAACCTCGTTTGGTTCAGCCACTAGTAGAGTATCGTCAAGTACCTGCTGAACGACAGCTGGCGAATGAGTATTAACTATTACTTGACGGAGAGGGTTGTCAGTACCCACTGGCTCGTCGACATCTGTAGCAATGTCTTGCAACAATCTTATCATTGCTGGGATCCGAGCAGGGTGAATACCATTTTCGGGTTCTTCAAGGCACAAAACTCCCTGCACTTCAGGGTCTTGTTCCAGCACCGCAAGCGCTAGGAATCGCAAGGTTCCGTCAGATAACGCACGAGCAGCATGAGAAGTCTGATCTCTGCCCGTAACATTAAGTGTGAGTAGTTCGCGTTTCTCATCTCGGTCAATGGATATTTTATAAACATCCTCAATTAACTCACCCAGCCGATTGGCAATCATAGCGCACACTTTAGGATTATCTCCGTCTAAGTTATTTTGGTAGGCCAATCTGTACAAAGTTGCAGCAAGGTGTGAACCATTTGAACCAAGCTTTGTTGGAGCAGAGAACTCATTGGGTCTTCGTAATGCCGATGGTTCAAGCTGCAGGGTTCGCCAAGAGCGCATTTCGCGTCGGGCTAATAGTGCCGTCGGGCTCTCGGCTGCATTTGTTGCGGAGAGGACTGTTCGTGGCAGATTCTTCGCTAGTCGAGATAAGGGCCTTCCATGGCGACCATCCTGATGGAGCTTGATAATTAGACCTTCATATTGTTCTTCCGTGGAGATGTAATCCTTGCCAGCCCGGCGCCCCTTAATGGCAGAGTTGCGCCAGGCAAGTTTGTGATCAAAGAGAAGATGCTCAGGGGCGTCTCCTTTTTTCAAGTAGGTGAGGTGTTCTTTTAGGATCTCGAGAGAGCCTAAAGAGCTTAAGCTCTCGTCTTTCCTGTACGCAAGAGTTAGAGAGTAGCGTAAGAAAGTTGTTGTAGCCTCTGCGTTTTCTCCGAGGTCATCTTTACCCTCCGATGGCACAACCATGTCTACTACGAAGGACATCTCAGATTCATACTCATCACCGTGTCTTTGAAAAAGACTCCGAATATCTGAAACCCGTGCTCCGTTTTCATCTCCGCGAAC
>CAYNTC010000200.1:0-4873 GCA_964399795.1 uncultured Pirellulales bacterium
TTTTAGGCCTGAGCAAACTAACAAACTTGAGGCTGTCGGTCAAGCGGAAAGGCGGATGTTGACGGACAGCGGCATTTTCGTTAGTGTAAGACGTTTTTAGAGGGCAATTTGTATGGAAATAGAGCGTTTGGTGTTAGGGGCGTATGAGACTAACTGTTATGTTTTGCGTAATAGCCCTGTTGAGCGAGATTGTTTGATAATCGATACAGGTATGGATGCGGCAAGATTGGTTGATTTTCTCAATAAAGACAAGTTTACTCCTAAATCGATAGTTCTGACTCATGGGCACGCGGACCACATTGGAGGCGTTACTCTATTGCGTGAGGAATTTAATGGAATAAGAGTCTATATTCACAAGCTCGATGCTGACATGCTTTCGCGGGCCGAACACAATTTGTCAGCGTTGGCAGGTGAGCCATTCAGCACCGAACCAGCAGAGTATTTTTTGGAAGAAGAAGACACAGTGCAGGAGGCTGGAATAAGCTTGGAGGTCTTTCACACGCCTGGCCATACACCGGGCGGAATCAGCCTGTATGCAAAAGATGATGGAGTCGTCTTTGTAGGGGATGCTCTGTTTGCCGGTTCTGTCGGACGTACGGACTTTCCGGGTGGCGATATGGCACAACTTATTGCGTCTATTAAGGAGAAGCTCTTATCGCTTCCGGATGAGACTGTTGTTTATCCCGGGCACGGCCCTGCGACGACAATCGCACATGAAAGAGCAAATAATCCATTTCTCCGGTAGCCACTTCACAATGTCTTTCAATCAAGTTTGAAGTCGAGGGTTCATGCAGATGGTGCGCTTGTATATTATAAATGTTAAAGCAAGAACCTTGCTGAACGGGCAAAAAAAAGATGGAACTAAATGCAGCAGAGATATTTGCCCGCCTTCGCAGAAAGCCACGGGTTCTAATCGTGGATGTCCGTCCTCCGCAGTAGCAGGCTACTGCTACGAAGGATGGAAATGCGACAAGGGTATCCGCCGAAGCTTTAGCGAAGGCGGATGTGCTTCGGCGGGTTCCGTCGTAAGTGAAGGTGCCACGGGCTATGCCCGTGGGACTCCACTATTGCAGTTAAAAATTATTGTTGAAATATTCGGGTTTGCCATCGTCACTGTCGTAGCGCACCGCATCTTCTATATCGGCGTCCACTCTAACTCGCTCGATACGCTCAGCTTGTTTAGTGTTACTGTCAACAGTAGCCAAGATTGCGTTTATTTTGACATCGCCGGTTGCTATTTCAAACGGCACCGGCATCTGGGTTCTGAAAGACTTTAGCACGCTTTTACTTTTTCGGCCGAGTACCGAGTCGTGAGAGCCTGTCATGCCGATATCGGTAATATAAGCAGTTCCTCTGGGCAGAATTCTTTCGTCGGCTGTAACCACATGAGTGTGAGTGCCAAAGCACAAGCTGACTCGGCCATCAAGATGATAGCCCATCGCAATTTTTTCGCTCGTAGCTTCGGCATGAAAGTCAACAACGATGATATCGGCTTGCTGTTGGAGTTTCGGCAAGATTTTATCAGCAGCATTGTAGGGACACTCAGCAGGTTTCATAAAAAGCCGGCCTATCAGAGCAACAACAGCCACTGTTGGCCCTTTGCTGGTTTTGTAAATGGCATAGCCTTTGCCGGCGGCATGTTCGGAAAAATTTGCAGGGCGCGCAATATTATCCGCTGTTTCGAGGGTTCCTATTATGTCCCTTTTGCGATAGGTATGGTCTCCCAGAGTGATAAGGTTCACACCGTACCTGAGCAGTTTGTCGTAGATTTGTGGGGTTAATCCTGAACCGCCTGCGGCGTTCTCCGCGTTAGCTATTACGCAGTCAATGGCACGTTCCCTGACCAGCGATTTTAGTTTCTCAGCGACTATACGTCTTCCCGGTCGACCTACAATGTCGCCAATACAAAGAATGTTTAGTCTCATAGTTTGCGTTCTGTTAGCGATACCTGCGAAAACTGGTTTTTATCATTTGGCGTATTCGATGCACCGGACCTCTCGTAGCAATGTCACCTGTATTTCGCCGGGATACGTCATTTCAGATTCTACTTTGTTGGCGATATCGCGCGCGACTTTCATAGCCGAGTCGTCGTCGACCTCTGCCGCATCGACAATCACACGAATTTCACGTCCAGCTTGAATAGCATACGCATTTTCAACGCCTTTGAAGCTGCCGGCGATTTCCTCGAGTTTCTCTAATCTCTTTATATATCTTTCGAGCGTTTCCCTTCTGGCACCGGGCCGAGAGGCGCTGACGGCGTCAGCGGCGGCGACCAATGGGGTATAAGGATTGTCTGCAGGAATGTCACCGTGGTGCGCAGCAACGGCATTTAACACAATAGGTGATTCATTGAATCTCTTCAAGTAGTTGGCGCCTATAGTCGGATGATTGCCCTCGACGTCGTGGTCTATAGCTTTGCCGATATCATGCAGCAGCCCCGCACGTCTTGCTATCGAGCCGTCAAGCCCAAGTTCGTCCGCCATGACCTGGGAGAGGAATGCCACTTCTACACTGTGGCGAAGGACATTTTGGCCATAACTTGTTCTATAACTCAATGCACCAAGCATACTGAGCATTTTATTATTCAGGCCACGCACATTAGTCTCGACGGCGGCATCTTTGCCAAGTTGCAGCAGTTTATGGTTAACGTCAGTTTTCGTCTGGGCTACGAGCTCTTCGATTCGAGACGGGTGTATCCTTCCGTCTTGTATAAGGCGTTCCATCGATAGACGGGCCACTTCCCGTCTAACAGGATTGAAGCCGCTTACTACAATCATGCCCGGTGTATCATCGACGATTACATCAACGCCGGTAGCTTTCTCGAACGCGCGAATGTTGCGTCCCTCTCTGCCGATAATTCGACCTTTCATATCATCGTTGGGGATATCGACGGTAGAGACAGTAACCTCGCAGGTATGTTCAGCGGCATAACGTTGAATGGCAGTACTGATTACCTCTCTGCTTTTGTCATCGGCAATTTCAGTGGCTTCTTCGACCTTACGGTGAATCAAGGAGGACATCTCATGCTCACACTCATCTTCAAGCCGCTTAAGAAGAAGTGATTTGGCCTCTTCGATGTCCATGCCCGTAATTTTTAGCAACTGGTTTTTCTGCTGGGCGATCAAGACAGAAAACTGTTTATCCTTAAGTTCGACATTACGTAATCTCCGATCGACATCCTGTTCCTGCTGTTGAAGCGTCTTTTCTCGCTGCTGTAGAGATTCAGCCTGGCGGACTACCGCGTTTTCGCGTTTGGTTAATTTCAATTCTGTTTCGCGCAATTCAGTTCTGGTTTGTTCGGCCTCGTTAGTAAATTTCTCTTTTTTCTTGATAGCCTCTGAAGCGGCTTCGAGTTGGGCGGATTTTATTATGTTTTCGGCTTCTTTTTTTGCAGATTCGATTTGTCGGTTCAGGTCCTGCTCTAAGGCTTTAGCCTTTGTCCTTTGGATCATCTGGTAAGCAATAGCACATAGACAGACGCCGAGAACGAATGCGATAAGTACAGACACGCCGCTTTGGAGCGAGAATTGCATTAGCATATTTTCCATAGTTCCCACCTTTCTCTCAGGGTCGCAGCGTCAAAACAATCCCCGAAGTACTTCGGGGCTGTGGACAGATTCTTGAATTCCCTGACAGAGAGGTTCCAAAGAAATGGTCGTGAATTGCGAAATCTTTCTCGTTAGAGCATACAGCCAGCTAAGTTAGGACCAGATTGATTTGCAGTTCGCCCCGATGTACTTCGGGGTGCGTTTGCAAACTTACTCTTTTTCACATTATTAGCTGATTTTATGCTCAACACCTCCACTCCCTCGCTGGAAAGCGATATATTCTCGAGCAAATTCCGTTTCACGCTTTATTCGCTTTTGGCACTATTTTCAACAGCACCCTTATTGTTCTTACTCTTTGCCAAAAGCATCTTTGCAACTTCACTACAGTCAGAGAAATGACTTATGAACCTGTCCCGAACCATAATAAGTCATAATTACTATCAAAGGATACGGGATAGCCCATAATCTTGTTCGTCCTCAGTTGCTCAAGTTAATGTTAGAAGCTTTGGCAGAATACGTCAAGAAAAAACTCAGAGATTAGTGAATTTGTACTGTCATATCCTATATTAAAGATTGAAGAGCAAGAATTTTTTAGCTTTGGCTAATTCATCAAAAATAAATTGTAAGTCTTTGTATCAAAAAAGATTGTAGTTACAGTGTTTGTGGCCAAGCGAGCGCAGAAATAAGTAGAAACCCTTAAAATTGGCTCTGACGACGCGAACCGTAAGGCAGCGCATACAACACTCAAGACGAATAGCTTAGGTTATTGGGTCATTCCTTCTTATACCAGCTATTGATTGGGGGGATTTAGATTCATGGGTGTTTATGGTTGTTCTATGGGAATTTTCTTATCTTTTACGGATTTTCAGCCGATTGTTGGTAATAGGTAGGTAAAATACCATATTCAAAAAATGGGGGTAGCTTTACCGGACCTTTTGGGCAATACCATGTTCGCCGGATGCAAAGGATTTTAGGCGTTGGTAATAGTTTCGCGTAAAGTCCGGAATTTGGGCTGAGTACGCCCAAACGAAGATGGCACTGCATTGAGCGTAAAAGCCTCGATTCACATAGGTATTATGTGTCTTGAGGGCTTGGACAGTTACTATAGTGCAACAATGTACGACCACCTATCTAATGGTGGTTTATCCAATTTGGGGTGGTTCATAATCACGTGTGAAGTTAATATAGATCACAAATAAAAATCTTGAAGCGAGGAAAGGCTCCAAATACCCCTATCTTAAGGTCCTCGCTATGGTATGGCCCTCGATTTTACTCGGGGGCTGCTTAAACAAAGCCTCAACAGTGTTGAGGATAATATATTCATT
>CAYNTC010000201.1:0-4830 GCA_964399795.1 uncultured Pirellulales bacterium
TTTGGCATCGAGTGACCCTCCTTGATTCCGTATTTGACGTATGTGTTAATCCCTTCTTTAGTCTTTGCTGTGACCCCGACAACCAGTTTGGAGCAGAATTTATCGACTGCCCTAACTGCCTGAACATTTATGACATCAAAACTTCCCGCGACGGCTAAGTGTCTGTAAGCAGCATTGCCGCTTATTTGCATTATCTCTAAAGCCGCAGGCTTGATTGTCCTTATGCCTTCGCTCTGAACAAGCTCCCAGTCTGTCAGATTAACCGTCGCTTGCCCTACGGAGGCTGCAGACTTCTGGTACCTCTCCGACAGATCACGCCTTACTTGTTTTTGCATATAATCCATCCACCCCCGCACGGTGACCCGTAGAAGCCTTTCATTGCTTCTCATAAGACTGCTTAGGATATTTCCAATCTTAGGCATTTAATCCTTCCTGCGTAAATTTGGTAATCATATCCTCTATGTAAAGAGCAATTTGATCCCGCTTAAACTGCTTTGAACGCTCCTTTTTCTTGTTTGTATATCTACTTTTACAGCAGTGTATTTTGAGCTTCTCCTGCAGCTGTGACAAACAAGCATATACAAATTGCTCTTTGCATAGAGGACATTACTCTATTTCTCGATGAATTTCACTTTCAGATTCAAGCTCGTCATTTTCTTTGCTAAGCTTAGATTCTGTATCAGCTTCACCGGCCTCAATAAGATTTGACTGTATGTAAAACTTGTCCCCTTCGACATAGGGTTTCTTTCCAAGCTCGTTGCGTGCCTCGTTAGGCGTCAGCAGGCCAATACCAACGGCCTTTGTCATCCTGTCAACCAATGCATCGTAGTTCTTCAAATCAATATCATTGAATTTGAACCTGTATATTTCTGAATTCAACAGTTTGCTATTTATGATTTCCTCAAAGTCAAGCTGCAACGGTTCTACAACGCTCTGTATGTAGACTTCCATAGTCTCTTTCGTGGATTCGCCGCCAAGCGGACCTGTCACTTTGACACCGACCCTTTCAGGCGGCATCGAATACGCAATCAGTATGTTCTCGCGCCTCGACTGCTCGTACAGTCTAAAGCTTCCTTCCTTGACGTCGACGCCGAGCTTGTCGTAAACTAACTTACTGTGAGTATCTTTAGTAGAATTTGGTGTCTGTATAACTAAAGTGCGGTGTGCATTTGAACTGCCCTTAATCTCTTTATCCAGAAAATCCTGGAGTTTCTTCTCAGCACCATCCTCCCATTCACCCTCAAGAGTAATCAAAGCTGCGGGAATGCCATAGTTCTCAAAGAAAGACAGATTGTAATCACGCAAGCCGATCAGACCGGTTATGTCACCAACTGCCGAAATGCAGTTCGGAACGCCATAATAATCGGATTTCGGATAATAGTTCTTGTAGAATATCAACTCATTCGCACTATCCCTTCCCCTGCCGGCGATTTCCTTACCCGTCTTGACGGAGATGTTCTGGGTCTCACCGAATTTCCTGAACCATACTTTCTTGTTGTTGCGGACTTGACAGTATTTTATTTTTGACTTGTGAACCTTCAGCGTGTGCGCAGGCACATGATAGATATCCGCAACGTCTTGCTTGTTATTACGTGCAACTTCAAGACCACAATATCCGAGTGCGCCCCAGTCAATCAGCAGGCGCTTCAGTACAGTACGGAATGAATCTTCGACATCCGATTTATCCTTAACGAACTCTTTCAGGCGATTCAGTTCGGCTTGATTGTCCTTCTTGCCTTCTTGCAAACGAAAAGTCCAACCAAGGCCTGCAACATCGCTCGCAAGCTGATTAACGCAACGAAACAATATGGGATTTGACTCATATAGAGTCCAAAACGATGTGGGCGAATAAGGCGGCGAAACCAAATCATTCTGCAGCATCCATTTGTTCGTAGATTCTGAAAGCTGCTGCGAACTGCTTTTCTTCGACTCGGCCTTCTGGAGCAGCCCATACGGAAAAATTCCTTTCGAGGTCTCGACAAAAACGCGTCCCTTCTTTATTTTCCTTTTAGTCATTTTGTGATTCCATATTTGACATTATTTCTTTCTCCTGAACCCAAGCCTCCACAGCAAATCCGCAATTTCCCTTGCGGTTCGATCCACCTTTTCCTCCGATATGCTCCAATTCTCCGCGTGCAGACTTTCGTGCAGAACAGTCTCAAGCCCGTTCTTTGTGTTAATGTCAGCCAATATAAATATAGTCGGTGGCTCTCCCAGCGGATTATCACATACACCATCAATAGATCCGGAGAAATCCAACCTATACTTAACACCATTAAATCTATGAGTCCTGACTTTCGCCATCTGAACTGGCATACCTTTCTGATATTGTAGGCCAAAAACGTTTTGCCTTTCCCTCCGATGCAGGCTCGAACAAGATGTACTTATGCTTATGCTCCTTGAGCCATGCCTTTGCCTGCGATACCGTAAATTTATCCTTCGGGAATCTGATGGCTTGCAGCTCCGTTGCCGCTCCTGGCTTGGACTTTAATGGTCCTCCATATAGCATGATACCTTCTTTGGTTGTTTGCATAACTCGTATTCTGGCGAACAAACCAGGAGCTTTTATTCTCGCAGCATGATAGTTCGGATATGGCTTTTGTACTGTCCTTGTATCTGAACCCTTCATCTTGGCACCACACTTGGGACACTTGACTTTGGTACAGGGTGTTCCTTTCTCATCACGTTTCTCACTGTAACCACATGCGGAGCACACACAATACTTTGCACCGCCATCACCTTGAGCAGGGCCTCCTGCACCCCTGCCCTCTCCCCGCGTCTTCTCTTCTGCACTCTTATGGTACATAGATGTGACCTTTCCTGAATTTGCCATCTACCGTATAAATTGCGTAACGTAAAGCGTCAACCGTATGATCGTCTTTTTGAACCGGTATATCCTTCGGATTGCTGCTCAAAGTCCCTTTTGGATAAGAATAGACGGCAACCTCTCGACAAGTATTTCTGCATGTCTTAGAAATGAACAAGCTCGGCTTCCCATTCTCTTTCACCTTAAATTTGCTCTGCACAAGCTCTATGCCCTTCGCGATGTCTTTCTTCGCCGCAATTGTCTTGATTCCAGCCTTTTTCATCTCGTTTCGATTCCCAGAATCCTCTGGATCAGCAATGTTCTCAACATAAGATTCACCCTTACTAAACAGCTTGACGTTACGTATATGCTCTTGGATGCCGGTCTGCTTCTTGTAATATTCACGATAGACGTACCAGTTTTCGTCTTTGTCTTTCGCGAGCCAAAGACAGACAAAAGGATTCGTAAAACCAAAATCAAACGATCTGTACTTCCTCCAATCGTTTGGTATCCGAAAAGGTTCTATGACATGTATCCGACGGCTGTAGGTTTTGAAGACACATCCATAAAAACTCGCGAAATCACCAGCGATTCTTGTCGCTTGAACTTCTTCAGGCCATTCTGCTATTTTAGCATCAATCATCTCATCTGGAATATAACCACCGCGACTTATACGATTATCGTTGAGGTTTATTTTGAAAACTTCGTCATTCGCCGGCAAATCTTCAATACGCTTCTCCAAATCAACCTGTGGAATTGCGGGTGTCATCGCCCAGCTCAAAAAACCGCTTCTTTCCAACAATCTCGAAGTCATCTCGTCAAATATGCCAAGAAAGTCATGTGGACACTGCTCATCGCAGTGAATGGAGTCAATTGAACGCCCCTGGAATTCCTCCCTGCCTTGTGAGAACGCCTTGAACTCCAGCTTATGCCCATTCTTGAGAAACACTCTCTTGGGTATTTTGTGCATTCCGTACTCAATACCTCCAGGAACAATCATTTGCTGCGGAATGAACTTCTGAAGCATGGGCTCCCAGAGAATATCGCGAATCTGGTCCCAATTCTCGGTGCAGGCCCAATGCGTTCCTTTTGGTCGATAATAAATCGGATGAATGTCAAGCAGAAGCATCGCCAAATCCATTAGATTCGTATATGTTTTGGATGAGCGAACGCCCCCAAAAAGCCATCTCACTAACGCATTTGACTTATGAAATGCCTTCTGAATTGGCCCTAATGGCTTGTACAAAA
The DNA here is from genome assembly GCA_964399795.1 of uncultured Pirellulales bacterium. GTDB lineage: Bacteria > Planctomycetota > Phycisphaerae > Sedimentisphaerales > Anaerobacaceae > CAYNTC01. The sequence continues at coordinate 4,055 of CAYNTC010000201.1, forward strand.
GAACCGCATCGCTCATCAAACCAATTTCGCCATCCGTGAATTCCGATTTCTTAGTCGAAACGCTCTGCATACTTCTCCCGCAGTTTCTTAAGCTCAATACCTGAACGAGATTCAACAAAAAGTGTGGACTGCTCAATAGACTTGAGCGTGGGCATTATGAAATTCGCTATTTTCGCCATAGCATTGGGTTTGCCCCATGCAGATTCAACCCACTTTTCAAGGAATGTGATACGTTGCTTTCTGCCCTTGGCCTTCCTGTCCTCGATGTTGTGTATGGCCTGTATGAATTCGTTGATAGAGATTTTATTTGTGGAGCCCTTAGGCCTTCCATTTGGATTACCGCTTTGGCCTTTGACAAATCTTCCCCTGATTACTGTTTTCTTTCTGTTGTTTACAAATTTTTTATCAATGGAAGCCACTAACCCTCGCCCCCTACCGCCTACGGCCTTCTTTTTTCCATCCTGGGATCCATCTACTCTCGAACCATCGACCTGCCCCTTTCTTTTAGTGGTATGTTTTTTCCCTGCTTTCATGCTGCATAATATAAAAGCAAGAAGGGTGTTTGGAAATGCTTATTCCAAAAAAAAACTAAGAAATGCTATATAAGTAGTTTATCTATATGAGATAAAAATTTTCAAAAAATTATATTTTCTCTTGTTTTATGCTTGTCCCGCTTCTATTCCTAATCAGTTTGGGTATGTTAGATTTAATTGTGGCCGTAACGGCGGGATAGTCTCGCACCACAACCAATACAAGCTTTTCAACAACATTATCTT
>CAYNTC010000202.1:0-4830 GCA_964399795.1 uncultured Pirellulales bacterium
GCGCATGGACGCGCGCGGTGACAGTCTTTGGCCGAATTGGTTTTGAATTTCTTACTTTTCCTTCGATGCGCTTCAGGTAAAGCGCAGCCGTAAGTGGGTGACATCCTTTGCCGATCATAACGCCACCTCCTGAATATTTCCAGTATCCGTAGGTTTTGGCGTGCGAGCCAGAGTGCGCTTCTTCGCCATAAATCCACAAAATCTGCGCGCCGGTCTTTTCGATGATTTCGCGTTCTTTCTGAATCGATGGTGCATAAACCCAGTTCTCAGCATAGAGAATTTTGCCTTTGCTTTTCTTCTCAGCGTTGAGCATTCGCTCAATGCTCGCCAAGGCATTATCGAGAGCTACTTGCTTGCTCAAGGTATCACCGCGGAAATCGTCTGAGCCGTCGCCGAAGTAGCCTGTTAGCGGTTTTTCCACAATAGCGAACTTATCTTTTTCAAGTGCAGCAATTGCGATAGGTTCGTGCGCCGAAGCCGTCGCACAGCAGTGAATTACATCCACATCGTCGAGCAGCTTTTCCAGCGATTCGTAGACCTTAATTCCTCTTTTCTGTGCGTATACTTCCGCCCCCTGTAATGAGAAGACGCCTTTTATATCTACGTTGGTGCTGTAAACCTTCTTTATGGCTTCAAAATGAAAAGATGCGGAAAACCCCGCACCAACAATCCCGGCACGAACGGTTTTTTTCTGCATACGAACTACCCTTTAACTCAAAATTACCAAAATCGTTTCGTTAATCAAACTGCCTGGATTTTAATTGAAAACCAACGTAAGTACCTGTTTGACAATAATATATTGCACTTTGTCATTCCCGTGAAAACGGGAATCCAATTTGCTAAAAACTTTGATAGATTCCCGCCCATTCGGCTAGCGCTCAGGGCAAGCCCTACGCGGGAATGACACAAAGAATCGTTCAGTTTGAGTTCGTTAATCAATTTGCGTATACTGCTTGAAGATATCAGAAATTTTCGCAGTTTTAACATCTCCGGCATGAACAACGACACGATATCTTAAGATTAAGACCTGTCCTTTGGGCAGCTCCAGGCGGTCACCTTCCAACCAGAACATCGGCGTCGGCGAGAAGAATCCGTAGTCTCGAGTGAACCATTTAGAGGGGAACCAGCGATTGCGTGGGTGTTGAACAATAGCGATGCCCTCTGTAACGCTGCTCCGTGTGCCGCTGTAATCACACCACGGCGAGGCGATGCCCCAGGTTTCCTTTTCGCTACTTTTACCTTCAGCGTTTATCAGTGTGCCGCCAGACTTGACGCTCAACTCAGGCACAACTCGCGCTGAGAACAGTGAATGATTCGTCTTTAGAATTTGTATGTCTGTCAGCGGTTCGAGTGCGATCTCAAAATCGATAAAGCGTAGATTGGCACTTGGTGCTGTAATGATAACGGTGCGGTGGTCGCGTAGGACCGGTTCCTTGCCAGGCTGCTGCCAGAGGCATTCGTCCACAAAGGCGATACGATTGTCCGCTTCCTCGGTAATTCGTGGTCCTTGCGAAATGATTTGGCCCTGCTCGTTAGATTCCTGCCAGTAATTGCCGCCGTTGACTCGGTCGCAGCCGAAGAACAAAGAATGATGATGCGGATAAGGTTGCGACGTTTCAGTCGTGATAGATTCACCGGAAGCTGGGCCATTCACCGGCCAAAAATATGGATACTTTTGTGTTTTGTCAAATTTATAGCATGTAAAAACTTTGCCTCCCACCGTCACGACTATCTTGTTCTCTTCGAGCTTAGCGGTGAGTTTTAGCTGATTTGTGTCCGTAGTTGCAATCGATTCTGCTAACGTTAGAGCGCTACTGCTGATAACAATTAATAATGATAAGGTAAACTTGATTTGGTATCTCATTATGTAATCTTTAATAAGTTTGTGCTTACAGGTGCCATGGACTGCGCATCGGCCGCGAGATCATGCGATTGGCCTGGTCATTATTAACGAACACTTCGCGATCCGGATCCCATTTTAGTTTATGTCCGAGCCGCATTGAGATTTCGCCAAGCAGGCACACTGTGCATGAACGATGAGCAACCTCGACCGGTGCAATAGTCTCGGCACGTGAACGAACGCAGTCAAAGAAGTTTGCCTTGTGGTTATTGCTTTCGTAAAGATGGATTTCATCAGGACCAATTTTTGTCTCAAGAAGCGACTTCGGCTGGGCATCAATATGGCCTCGCCTGACATAAACCCAACCCTCGCTGCCCTCAAACAAAACGCCCTGCTTGTTCTTCTTGTTGTCGGCACATATAACTTTGACGCCGTTTGCATACGTGTACTCGATCTCAAACGCTCCATGGACGTCCCACAGACCATCTTTTGGATACTCTGCGTGCCCCTTGATCTCGACAGGACCTGTGTATTCTGTGCCCATACCCCACTGGGCGATATCGTTATGATGTGAGCCCCAGCCGGTTATCATGCCTGAGCCGTAGTCTGATATTCGTAGCCAGCCTGGTCGGCCATATCCCTGCTTTGGGTGGACGCGGTTCTCGGTATACGTAGCCCATGGAGCAGGTCCGAGCCAGCGATCATAGTCGAGCCAATCAGGTACGGGCATCGGCGCCTGAGGCGGGCAAGACGGATCGATATCGAATCCGACTTTTACGGTCTGTAGTTTTCCGATTCTGCCGTTGCGAACCAGCTCACAGGCAAAGCGAAACCTCCTATCGGAACGCTGTTGAGAGCCGACCAGCAATACACGCCCATACTGGCGGACAGTATCACTGAGTATCCTTCCTTCCTGGATTGTCAGGGTTAGGGGTTTCTGGACAAAGATGTCCTTGCCTGCCTTTGCAGCGGAGATTGCCGGGATGGCATGCCAGTGGTCTGGCGTAACGATAAAGACCGTATCGATATCCGATCGTGCGATTAGATCTCTGAAGCCTTTGTAGACGGCACAACCTTTGTATGTACCGGAGGTATTCTGGCGAGCATAGCGATCTTCAACGAGGTTCTTTGCGTTATCTGCTCTCTTAGAATCAACATCGCAGACAGCTACAACTTGTACGCTCTTAAAACCCAGAACCTCTCTCAGATCGCCCATGCCCATCCGGCCTACGCCAATGAAACCAGCCGTGATGCGGTTGCTTGGTGCGTCCTGACCGAATACCGAACTCGGTACGATGGCTGGGCCGACCAAGCCTACGGCTGCTGCTTGTACCGAGTTTCTCAAAAACTCCCGGCGTGTCAAAGCATTCGTGGCATTTTTGCTGTGTTTTGTACTTTTTAGCATTTCTAACCTGCCTTTTCTATCCGCAAAGACCTGCCCTTATCATTGATTTGCGGTGGCTAATTATATGGAACGCACTGTAGGCCCGCAACGAGAATCTGCTTGCGTTACAGCTATTTTTTGCCTTATCCTGTAGTTGGTACGTAACGTTGTAGCTAATTTTTCGGTGGTTAAAATAGAGGAGCTATTTGAGAGGACAGTAACATGAGACAAAAACGAACACGAAGACGGTTTTTGCAGATGGTCGGCGAGGGGGCAGTGGCCTCCTTGGCTGGAAGCAACGTTATTTTCGGTCAAAAAGCTTATGCCAATGAGCACGATAACAGAAAGCTCACAGAAAAGAAGAGTTTTGAGCTTGGCTTAGCTTCGTATACTCTGAGGGAATTCAGTCTGGATGATACACTTACGATGACCAATCGGCTCGGACTGAAATACATTGCGCTTAAGAGCATGCACTTGCCGCTCGATAGCAGTGCCGAGCAGATACGTGAGGTCGCAGAGAAAATTGAGCAGGCTGGCTTAAAACTTTACGGTGGCAGCGTGATCTATATGAATAATGAGGCTGAGGTGCACCGTGCATTTGAATATGCCAAGGCTGCCGGTATGGAGATCATAGTGGGCGTGCCGAAGCCCGAACTACTTTCGCTGGTCAACGAAAAGGTTCAGCAATACGACATTAAGGTTGCTATTCACAATCATGGCCCGACTGATAGGGTATATCCGACGCCGGAGAGCGCATACGAGAGAATCAAGGGTCTGGATATACGTATTGGATTATGTAATGACATTGGACATACGATGCGGGCTGGCGTAGACCCATCGGTTTCTGCTGAGAGGTTTGCCCAGCGGCTGTTAGATGTGCATATGAAGGATGTGACAGCAGCAGATAAAAGTGGTAGGGCTGTGGAAGTAGGCAGGGGTGTCATTGATATTCCGCGTTTTCTCAGGACACTCAAAAGAATCAGCTACAACGGTGTTGTGTCATTTGAATATGAAAAGGACGCGAAGGATCCGTTAGCGGGCTTGGCTGAGTCGGTCGGCTACGTTAGGGGCGTGTTGGCTGCGATATAATGTTAGGTAACCGTTCGTGACCTTATATGTTGAATTTGGGCCATTTTAAGTCATTGCGAGTGAGGCAGAGCCGAGCGCGGCAATCTCTCTGTTACAAAGATATGAGATTGCTTCGGCCTAAAGGCCTCGCAATGACACACAAACGATGGTTGGTACCTGTGAATAGTTACAATTTTAGAATGCTGGCTTAAAGGCTGCTATTGATGCCGGTTCAGCGAAGGAGTTTTTTGCCTCAGATTGGAGAGTAACTCGTGCCTTACAATATTAGAATGGTAACCACATATCCGCCGAGGAAGTGTGGCATTGGAACTTTTTCACGCGATTTAGCAACGGCGCTTGCGCATTTTACTGGCGAGGTTGGCCATGTACGAATCACGGCGATTGATAATGAAAGTGGTCCTTATGATATTCCGGTGGACCTTACCATAGACCAGTATAATCCTGAATCTTGGCGCAATGCAATCACCCACATTTCAACTCGTGCCAGTGAAGGCTCTAATCCCACCGTAGTAATACT
>CAYNTC010000203.1:0-4826 GCA_964399795.1 uncultured Pirellulales bacterium
CAGCTTATCAGATATGTACGGGCCATCGACAGGTTATTTTCGCCTCAATATTTTTTGGAATACTAAGTTCGCTGGCAGGTTTTCTCATCTCGTACTATTTTGATCTGCCAACTGGTGCGTGTATTGTCATTGCCAGTGCAGCCATTTTCGCATTAGCCGCGATGCAGAAGGCCTTTTTAGGTCGACAAGATTAGTCAGCTGTCGTCGATTAGCTGCCGGAGACAAATTCGACAGCGGCTGGGATTTGCTGCTACGATATTATAAAAAGTGCTTGCGGACATATCCAACAGGTCTTAAAATGCAATCTGCAACCGAATGAATTTAGGGGACGAGCATGTTAGCGAGATTGCACAGTGTTACACTGGAAGGAATTGAGGGCGTAATCTGTGAGGTTGAAGTTGACGTCGCGCGAGGTGGGTTTGAGAAGTCAATCATAGTTGGCTTGCCTGATGCGGCTGTTAAGGAAAGCGTTGAGCGAGTCAGGAGCGCGATTATCAACTGTGGCTTCAAATATCCAAAGACGCAATCATTGATAAATCTGGCTCCTGCTGATGTAAAGAAGGCGGGTCCTGCCTTTGATTTGCCGATTGCTCTTGGTATGTTGATTGGTGAGGCAGTGCTAGCTGGTTCATCAGTCAAAGATTTTATTGTCGTTGGCGAATTGGCTTTGGACGGCAGGGTTCGGCCGGTTAATGGCGTATTGAGCATGGCGATTACGGCTGCCGCGAATGGCTTTAAGAAGATGATTGTTCCTTTGGAGAACTCCAAGGAGGCTGCGGTTGTTAAAGACATAGAGGTTTTCGGTGTTGGTTCACTTGCACAGGCTACAGGTTTTCTTTTGGGGCAGTTAGTGCTCCAGACAACTAACGTTGACATCGGAAAACTTTTCAATGTTGCTTCCAACTATGAGGTTGATTTTGCAGATGTTAAGGGGCAGGAGAGCGTTAAACGGGCGTTGACCGTTGCCGCTGCGGGCGGTCATAACATAATGATGATAGGTCCGCCGGGGGCGGGCAAAACGATGCTGGCGCAAAGGCTGGCGACTATTCTGCCACCTTTGAGTTTAGAAGAGTCGCTTGAGACCACGCGGGTATACTCTGCGGTCGGACTTCTGGATAAGGACAAGGCGTTGTTGGCAACGCGTCCTGTTCGGATGCCACATCATTCGGCCAGCGGCCCGGCTTTAATCGGTGGAGGAACAACGCCTCGTCCCGGTGAGCTTTCGCTGGCTCATTTCGGAATATTGTTTCTTGATGAATTCGTGGAGTTTCCACGGCATGTCCTTGAGATGATTCGGCAGCCGGTGGAGGATGGTTTTGTAATTGTGTCACGGACCAAAAAGACAATTAGATTTCCTGCCCAGTTTATGCTCGTCGCAGCGATGAATCCGTGTCCGTGTGGTTACTTTGGCAGTAACGTCAGAATGTGTAAGTGCACGCCTGGTCAAATTGCACGTTACCTTGCAAAGGTCTCCGGGCCATTGGTGGATAGGATTGACATCCACATTGATGTGCCGGCAATTGGCTTTACTAAATTGCGTACCAAGTCTAAACAACTGGATTCCACGACCATAAGAAATGACGTGGTAAGGACGAGAGAAATCCAGGCCAACAGATTTGGCAACGGCAGGATTATGACCAATGCAAGGATGAGCCATAAGCAGGTCGAGCAGTTCTGCAAGCTTGACTCAGCCTGCGAGTTTATACTCAGGCAGGCGATGACTGAGCTGGGCCTGAGTGCTCGTGCGCACGACAAGATTTGTAAGGTTTCGCGCACGATTGCAGACCTCGCTGATGAAGAGGACATCAGGCCTGAGCACGTCGCTGAAGCTATAAGTTACCGAAAACTCGATAGAAAACTTTAACAGGTTGCGCTGCTTATTCAACTTGTGTTCTGTTCGTGCTGAAATGCTGTGTTGACAAAGTTCTCAGCGGTGTGCGGCTGAAGCCCATATAAACTCGAAAAGAGCCGATATAGACGATTATAATCCCTATCAAGCCCGTTCAAGTCCAGGATAATGTATTTTTATAGGCTGTTACTCTGGATAGATAAGCGCCAAGATGTGTGTATTTTTACTCAACCTCCTTGCGGTATGTGCCGATAAATCATTTATAAATGCAAGGTTAAAGTTATTGAAGAAGGAGACTTAAAATGGGGATTCAAAATTGGTCTGAAGATATCCTTCTCGTTGATTTGCCTGCAGAACCTGAAATGGGTGAGGAACTGAAGACGATTACGGAGATGGTGCGTGACAGGGGCGATTGTGATTTAGTTGTCGATTTTTCGAACGTTGATATTGTGACATCATCGAGTCTGTCCAAGCTGCTGAAGTTGCGAAAGCTGCTGGGTGACTGCGGGCATCGGCTTGTTTTCTGCAGTGTTGCGGCGGCTACGAAAGGCATCTTCACGGTGACCGGGCTTGATGGAATCTTCGAAATTGCTGACGATAAGTTTGTCGCCCTGGCCAGCCTGCAGATGGTCGGTTAACCGGATAGCTGTGAGGCACGAGCCACGAAAATTGTTCATGGTTGATTGTTCATCGATGAACTACGAACACAGTACGATGAACGAGGTGTCTCTAGCAGGTTGGTCTGTGACCTAACGTGAGCAGGATATTGTTTTTTTTGCGTAGAGTGGACAAGAGAATTTGATAATTAAAGCAGTTGTATTAGTGGTCGTGCATTCAACAGCTTGTTTTTGACAAGTCATTTCTGCAAACAGATCATAGAAGGAGAATCCAGCGGATAGGATGTGACTCAATGGAAAACACAGACCTGCAGCCGATCGAGAATATAATAGGCTACGAATTCTCAAATAAAAGTCTTTTAGCGGTGGCATTTACTCATTCATCTGCAGCCAACCATCGCCTTGAGAGCAACGAAAGGCTCGAATTTTTAGGTGATGCTATTTTGTCTATAGTTATTTGTCATACTCTCTTTGAACGATTCCAAGACTTCCTTGAGGGTGAGCTGACCCGAATGAAGAGCATGCTTGTCTCGCGCGGGACATGCACCCGCGTGACCAAAGAGCTTGGATTGCAGGAATACCTGCACGTTGGCAAGGGCATGATTTCGAGCGGAGCCTTGCCAGATTCACTCGGCGCCGGCTTACTGGAGGCTGTGATCGCTGCAATATATATTGACGGAGGATTGGAAGCGGCACGTAAATTCATCCTTAATAATTTTGATCCTTTAATCAAGGATGCTGAGGCAGAAGATGCTCATGGTAACTACAAGTCTCTCCTGCAGCAGTACGCCCAGGAGCGATTCAACGTCACACCTGTATACATACTGCTGGATGAGAAAGGACCCGACCACAATAAATGTTTTGAGTCCGGAGTGATTGTGGCGAACCGTCATTTCCCGAGCGCATGGGGGACGAACAAAAAGGAAGCAGAGCAGAAAGCTGCCTTAAATGCTCTTGTGGAATTGGGGGTGTTAAAAAAATCCTGCTCAGATTCAAAGGATTAATCCACATCTATCACCACCAACACAGAGGTCTTATTAAGCTTAAGGCGTACTTTGATACCAACGAACCCGGCTTCGGAGGTTGGTTGATGGAAAAACGAAAAGTCATGTGAACCGGGTTACAGACCGTTATTGTACATAATGAGCATCCGATTAAAATTCTGTGAGAAATGTGGGCTAAGCAGTTTGTAAGTTTAAATGTTGATATACAAATTCTCCTTGTTGTGTAAAGCACAAGGTCTTTTATGAATCTCGCAGCTTTTTAACGTTGGGTAATATAGAAGGGCTCCGGGCGTTAAGGCCCGAAGCCCTTTTTATTGCCAAAGTCGCACTACTATTATGACCTCAATCCTTTCGGACCAGTACCAGTCATCTACGTACAAACTGTTAAGAACTTTAAAATTCAACAGATTCAGAAGTAAACATAATGAACGACATATCTACAGGTTCTTCTACCTGATTGTGTAATTGCTCATAAGTTATTCCCTGTGTATCGGCTCTTTTAGCAACCGCATTACTCTTGAACGCGTGCAAATGATTGGTCCAGCCCCATCGATACGGGACACTATCTACTGGCTCTTTATATATAGCTACAACACTGAACCAATATGGCTGCTCGGGAGTATCTTGCTGGAACCAATTTTCTTCCGGTAACCTTACCGAGTAGCGGAAAACAGGTTCATTAGGTTCACCTTCCGGATGCTTATCGAAGCCAACGAGGACCTCGTTGTATTCGAGGGCCTTGTACTCCCATATCTTATCGCCCGGATGATCAAATGGTGTCTGCTCATCGCCCAGTGCGTTGGTCCATAAAGACAAGAGGAAGTAATCCGGCCTGTTCGGCTCATTCGGCTCATTCGGCCCAGGACACTGACAAGCCTCGTATCCGTAACCAATATATGAGCCATGCCAGGCGACTGCGACAACCGGATTTGGTTGATCACAGAGCCAATCATCAGCTACCTGTCGGCTGATAGTGATCTGTCCGGTTTGATCCTCTGTGCCCATGGAGACCTCGTCTTCGTAATGCGGCCAGTCACGTATGCCGGTAAATGGCTGGTCCCATTTGACCCAAGGCTGCTCAGTCAACAATTCAAAGCACAGGTCGTATGCCCGGTTCTGCCCGCACATGAGAGAATTCTCTATCGGCGTGATTCTCCCGGGGAACAGACGCTCGTCGTACGTCGGCCATTCGCCCATGATGGCTGGATTAACGGCACCATTGCCCCAGATATGTGGCCGAGTTGTCCAACCCCACATATTAATCTGCGCAACATCTGCTGGGTAGATGGCCGTAATGCTGATCCAGAAGACACCCTCGTTACTCTCAAATTCGGCCTGGTGGAACCACTCTTCCGG
>CAYNTC010000204.1:0-4817 GCA_964399795.1 uncultured Pirellulales bacterium
TCTTTGCTAAAGCTATGTCCTTTATTTTCCGATACTTATGTAAGGTAAATCAGAGGGGTCAAACTGCATGGTTGTAGCGCGGCCCAGCCGCACATAGGCAAAGTCCAATGTGGCGGAAACAGCAAGCCAAACGAACACAATACGTAGACTGTCTTTGTTTTTACGCAGCCGACGGGGACGGAGTCTGCCCAATTGATGATTGATTACTAAGAGTATATCCATTACTATCCCACAGCTAATGCCAACGATTCCGCCAAACGCTCGACAACTAACAGTAAATTCTACAAGGAAGCCATGACATGAAAGCTTTGGTAACAGGTGGTGCGGGCTTCATCGGTTCTTATCTGACAGAGCGCCTGCTCAAGGACGGCAACGAAGTTACTGTTCTCGACAATCTATCCACAGGCAGCCTGACAAATATTGAGGATTTCAAAGAACATCCCAAGTTTGACTTTGTCAAGGGAGATATATGCGACGCTGAACTTGTTGATACCCTCGCAGAACGAAGCGATACTATATTCCATCTGGCAGCAGCCGTAGGTGTGAATCTTATAGCCGACGACCCCGTTCACACCATCGAAACCAACATCGGCGGCACTCAAACTGTTCTGGAAAAGGCCAATAAGTTCGGCAGGAAAATTCTGATCGCTTCAAGCAGCGAGGTTTATGGAAAAAGCGAAGCGGTGCCTTTCTCCGAGGATGACGACATTGTCCTGGGCAGCACAAGTTTGTCGCGGTGGTCATACGCCTGTAGCAAGGCGATCGATGAGTTTTTGGGCCAGGCGTTTTATCAACAGTTTGGTTTGAAAGTCGTGGTGGCAAGATTTTTCAATACTATCGGGCCGAGACAGACAGGCAGATACGGCATGGTTGTGCCTCGCTTTGTCCAATGGGCACTAAATGGCGAACCTGTCCAAGTATATGGAACAGGCAGACAAACACGTTGCTTCTGTTATGTTGAGGACCTCGTCGAGGCTGTCATTGGCCTAATAGATTGTGACGAGGCGGCAGGTAAAGTATTTAACATCGGCTCGGTTGAGGAAATTACAATCTCTGGACTGGCCGACAAGATTATTCAAATGACCGACAGTAAAAGTGAGAAAAAATTAGTTCCCTATGACATCGCCTACGGCAGAGCCATTGAAGACATGATGCGCCGGGTGCCAAGCCTGCAACGCATAAAAAATACGATCGGCTGGGAGCCTAAAACAACGTTGAGCGAAACTTTGCAGATCATAATTAACCAGCGGTCAGCAGAAAACATTTAGCATTTAACAACTGCCAATCCGCTGTCAGCTACTTTCCGGATTTTTGTGAAGAATTCCCAAAAACAATTTAAGGCTAAGCCTTTAATCGCCGCATATTTTACAGTCCTATGCGGTGCAGCGGTGCTGTACTTCATCAGTTGTGCTGCCGGCCCTCTGTGGCAAGATAGTGGACTTATACAGTACCGTATTTGGCACAACGACATCGAAGGCTTTTTTGGACTTGCTCTGTCACACCCACTGTTTTATATCTTAGCTATCGCAGTAAAGTACATCCCGCTGGGCGAATTTGCGCACCGCGTCAATCTTATCTCTGCATTTGCGGCTGCTATCACGGTTGCAAATCTTTTCTTACTTGTGCGTTTATGGCTGGGCAAGAATTTGCCAGCGGTATTTGCCGCTATCACTTTAGCCCTGTCACATACATTCTGGCGCCATGCCAGCATTCTCGAGACATATACGTTATGGACAGCATTATTCACCACCGAATTAATATTGCTTTTGCAATACACAAAAACCAGACGGGTCGTTTTTCTATATTGGCTTAGTCTACTAAATGGACTTGCAATAGCAGTTCACATGCTCGCGTCAATAACGTTTCTGTGCTATATGATATTCATTGTTGCGCTATCGGTTAAAAAGGAGATTCGGCTCAGGCATTTGGCAGTTATTATTTTTCTGTGGATTGTCGGAGCACTACCTTATGAGTACCTGATAATCAAGAACATGATACAATCCGGCGACATTGCCGGCACATTAGCCTCCGCAGCTTTTGGCAATCGCTGGCAAAGCGATGTCTTAAATACAGCTATCTCCGCTAAAATCATAAAGGAAAACTTTCTATATATTTTTCTAAACTTCCCAACGCCTAATATTCTGTTTTTCTTTGCTGGATGTGTTGCGTTGTTCAAGTTCGGACCAAGGTCGGCTTTTACATCGGTATTGCTAACCTTGACTTTGCTATTTTTCGTCTTCGCCTTTCGGTACACCGTAGTTGACAGGTACGCATTCTTTATACCTTTTTACTGCATGGTCTCGCTTTTTATTGGTGTCGGAATACATCATTTGCAGATTTGCGCTGGTAAAAAGGTTCTGGTAACTGTTGTCGCACTGCTCAGTCTCTTACCTGTAGCGGTTTATGCTGTTGCACCGACCTTAGCAAAAAAGGCGAGGCTTAATCTTGGAACAAGAGATGACATACCTTATCGTAACAATTACAAATACTTTCTACAGCCTTGGAAAACCACGGACGACTCAGCTCAGCGCTTCGCTACAGAGGCCTTAGAATCAGTGAGACCGGAAGCTATCATTTACGCCGACACGACAACTGTCGGTCCTTTATTATACATGCAGCAGGTAAAGGAAAAACGCCCTGATGTAAAGATCGTCTCCAGCGTCGTGAACAGTAAAGGTGTACCAAGCTTTAACGCCCATACAATCACTCACTTGCTCGCGACAAGACCGGTATATGTTGTCTCGCGCAAGGCCAACTACTGCCCGTCATTTGTGCTTGAAAACTACGACCTTGTACAGGCTGGCCCGTTATGGCAGGTGCTTAACCCAGACGACTAATGACTGAACAATCCATCACCACATCGAAAAGACTTGTCTACAACACAGCCTTTAATGTGCTGGCACTGCTGAGCAATGCCCTTGTCGGCTTTTTTCTAATTCGATTTTTCCTCGGCCGGCTTGGTGAGCAGCGCTATGGTGTTTGGATCCTGATCGGCTCGCTGTTCCGCTATGGCGGTATTTTCAGCATGGGACTTAGCAGCTCAATAAACAGGTACGTCCCCATGTCCCTTGCAAAAGAAGATCGCCTCGGCGTCCAGAAAATAACCAGCACATCGTTATTCTTTTTCCTTTGCATGGCTGTTCTGTGTGTTTTTCTGAGTATTTTGATTTACTACAACGTCGACTCCTGGTTTGCCATCGAGCCGGAACTAATTACCGCAGCAGCTACTCTTGTGCTCGTCGTAGGATTATGCTTCGCAATCGCCATGCCGTTGCAACTATTTAGCGCAGTACTTGCCGGCCTGCAGCGCTACGACATCGTGAATTCAACGATATTATTCTTTTTGCTGGCCAGAACTATCCTGTTGGTAGTGCTACTTGTGCAAGGCTATGGTCTTGTAACTATGGGCCTGATATTTGGAATTAGTGAAATTCTCGTCAGAGTCTCTCAGGTTTTCTTTGTAAAAAAGTTGCTGCCGATACCCTTGTTCTCGCTGTCAAATATAGACTTTGCTCTTCTGAAAGAAATGATTAGCTACGGAATGAACACCTTTCTGTACACGATGGGCGCAATAATAATCTTCAAAGCGAGCGACCTGGTCATTGGTATTTTTATTGGCACGTCAGAAGTCACTCAATTCGCGATAGCAGCAGCAGCGGTTTTGCTGCTAACGCAGTTGCTCCAGGCTTTTACACGCGCAATAATGCCCGCTGTCAGCGACCTCGACGCCCGAGATGACCATACGAGAGTAAAAGATTTATCTTTCCTGACCCAGAAGTATAGTCTGCTTCTGATAATCCCCGCAGCGTATTTTTTTGTCGTGATGGGTAAGGAATTCTTATGGATTTGGGTTGGCGACAGATTTCAGGAGCCGGGCATTATTAACCGGATGGCTGTAATTCTCGCTATCTTAGCTGTGGCCCACTCTCTCCGACTGGCCCAGCATAGTAACTTCCTCGTGTTGGTTGGTCGTGGCCAACACCGAGTTTTCGGTATCCTTACCGGTCTTACTGCTCTAATTTGTGTAATTGCCTCAGTTGTCTCAGTCAAAGTATTCAATTGGAGTTTGCTTGCTATAGCGTGGTCCAATTTCATACCCATAGTGTTAATCTCCGGCCTGCTGTTGCCAATGTACTTCAATCGAAGGATGAAGGTGTCGACACTGGAGACTGTCCTTAATATATGGTGGCCGGCGTTTTTGGGATGCCTGCCGAGCATAGTAATAATCAGCTTCTGGAAATATCTTGCGCCGCCTAGCTCATGGCTGCAAATACTGGCTGTAGTAGTCACCACCGCGTTGGTGACACTAACGAGTAGTTGGTTCCTGAGCCTGGCGCCAATCGAGCGAAAGCGTTTTTCAAAAATTCTTCCAAGACTCAGCAGGTAGGGTGGGCTTTAGCCCACCGATTTGGTTGTAGTGGGGCAAGCCCCGCCCTACATTTTAGGAATTCCAATGCGAGAAGATATTCAACACATATTGATCGCAGACCAAGTGCCTCTTGCTAACAAAGGGGAAGAAGCTATAGCAAGGGGCATCGCAGATATGCTACGCGATAAGCGTGAGGTTCAAATCGGCCTCTTTGATAACGTCGAGCAAATAACACACCATCCCGGCATCACGGTCTTTCCGAGCAGATGGATTTTGCGCGTCGAAAGTAAGCAGACACTGCCCGAATGGGGCCGAACGCTTGGCCAGGCATTAGTCTCACTTCAACTGCGACTCGGATGGTATTCGAGACTTAAAAGGCTTGTAAGTTCTTCAAGCTCAATCTATCGTCCACTTCAGGAGTTCTTTGAATCTGCTGAGTATGTGGTTG
>CAYNTC010000205.1:0-90 GCA_964399795.1 uncultured Pirellulales bacterium
CAACGACCGGGCCGGCTACTTTGACTATTCTGCCTTGTCTTTCGTCAGTCATTATTAAAACCTTCCGTATATCGTATTGCGTATTGCGTC
>CAYNTC010000205.1:190-4806 GCA_964399795.1 uncultured Pirellulales bacterium
GTGCGTATTGCGTATTGCGTCGTGCGTATTGCGTATTGCGTCGTGCGTATTGCGTATTGCGTCGTGCGTATTGCGTTAAAGTTTTTTGAGGAGATTCGTAATCATTCGACATATATGGTCTAATTTCTCCAGCAACTCGGTTTCTTGGCTCTCTTGTATATACTGCAATTCTTTTGCTATTGTGACCTGGGTTTCCAGTTCCGCACAACTTCCCAAAGATACGTACAAAAATTGTCTATATTCCTTGTTGTGATACCTCCTAAAACCCTCAGCTATATTCGAAGGTATGGAGATTGCCGATCGTCTCATTTGACTAACTAAGCCATACAACTCATGTTTCGGAAATGACTCAGTAATCCTATATGTCTCCTTTACGAGACCAATACCTGCCTTCCAAATGTCCAAATCCCTGTATGTCTTTATCTTGTCTGCCATAGACGCAATACGCATCACGCACGACGCACAACAAATACTCAGCTATTCTCCATGATGTTGATTCCTGTGGCCATTTTGAGCACTTTTGCAAGGGCTTCTGTGGCGAAGCCTTCAGATTCGGTAGTAAACGGAACAACAACGACACAAGGCGTCGGCTGATCCTGACATTCGGAGAATACCACATCCGCTAATGAAGCTATGTTCTCAGCGACAACCACAAGGGCATAGTTACTGCCGACTATCATCGTTGCGGCCTCAGATATCCGCTCGGCCGTGTCGACTGCGTATGTATCAACTCCAAGTGCCGAAAACGGCATTACAAAATCGGTGTCACCTAATACTGCGATCTTTCCTTCCATTGTTTCGTCGCTCGTCGCTCGTGACTGTGTTCTTATTCTTTTGCTCCATGCTGGAGCAACAGTTCAACGATTTCGTCCTGCCCGTCATCCTTTGCCAGAGATAAAGCCGATTGGCCGTCGTTATTCTTGGCTTTTACATCTGCCCCTTCGGACAGGAAAAACTTCACAAGATCGCTATTTGCCATTATGATGGCCCAGTGAAGGGCAGTGTATCCATTGCTGTCCTTTGCTTTAATATCTGTGCCACTGTTAACGAGCAGTTTCACCATCTGCTCATCATTATTCCAGAGGGCGTAGTGAAGCGGTAGGTAACCAGATTTGTCTTTGGCATTGACATTAGCGCCTGCGGCAACCAGAGATTTGGCAACAGCTTCATGCTTCTCGTCGGCGGCGCTATGCAGCGGTGTCCAGCCAGACTCACTGTCTGGATTGACCTCTGCGCCTTTGTCAATAAGAAACTTTACTACATCGGCGTGTCCGCCAGAGACAGCCATATCAAAAGGCGTTGAACCATCTTCATCTTTCGAATCTACAACGAAACCCTCCTTCTGGAAGCTTCTGACCTTGTTGAGATTTCCGGTGTAGGCAGCCAAGTGAATCGTGGTAACATCGGCACCTTCGTCAATAAACAGTTTGACGATCTTCTCACGACGACTGCGCGCAGCAATATCCACTGGCATCTGGCCATTTTTGTTTTTGGCATTTATATTCGCGCCTTTAGATATGAGTAGTTCAATAATATCTTTCCCGACGTTTCTGGACCTGGCTGCAAAGTGCACTGGCGTATCGCCGGCTGCGTTTTTCGCATTCACATCCGCACCTTCGCTGATGAGCATTTTGACGATATCTTTGGTTACACTTTCCGAGCCCATCGCGCAATTAAGGGGTGTATCCCCGGCTGCGTCTTTAGCGTCGATATCGGCCCCTTCAGAGATAAGCAGCCGAGCTGTCCTCTCGTACGCGTGCTCGGCAGCATGGTGCAGAGGGGTCTTGCCTTCTTCATCCCTTGCGTTGACATTAGCATCTCTGGCAATTAAAAACTTAACTACGTTCTCAAAGCCGGACTTAGCGGCATAATGCAGAGCGGTGTTACCTGACTCATCCTTTCTATCAATCTTCGCACCTTCTTCAATAAGGCCCTTCAGCTTGGCTATATCTGCCATGCGAGCAGCTATGTGAAGTCGGTTAGCCTCAGTTTCTTCCAGCGGCCAAATTCTGATAAACCGTCGAGGCGATTTCTGAACAAGTTTTAGAGGTCCACCCTCTCCTCTTGTTTGCATCCACCAAGTGAAAGAGGCAACAGATGTACTGTCTTCTATCCCGATTAAACTGAAATACTGCTTTGCTTGCTCCAAGGATTTTGAAGGACAGTCCGCGTAAATTACATCCTGATAATAATCGACCAAGGGGTAGAAATTAGAGGTAAAGGCGAGCCAGACTTCTTGTAGGTTCACTTTAGCTGCGTAATCTCTGACCAAAGCAATGATAGCTGCTTGAGAGATCTGTTTACTGTCCCGGAGACTTTCTACAGGAAAGGTTTTTATATAAAGCCAGCTAATACCACCCTGCCAAGGAAGTTGCAAGGCATCAATAATCAGAACTGTCCCTTTTTTTGTATTAGCCACAACCGTGTATACGTTGCCAATCCAGCAATTGTCACTGTTTCTGATTACTCGGAAATTCAAAAAGCCAGGTGCCAACAAATGATCGGGTGCGTAGCGCTTAAAGTGGGAAACTAAACAGGTAGAATCTGCACTGACAAAACCACGCAATAGACTTAAGGCATCCCTCGGCGATAGAACAAGGACATATTCCTCATCGCTTACCGAGAAGGGGATTTCCGAGTAGGAAAGAAGTGGTGCGACTTCTTCGTATCCCGATTTTGTCCTAATGTAGTCCGCCAAATTATCAAGGTTATCTATGAGTTCTTTGACCGAAGGAGCAATCTCATAAAGTTTTGCCAACTTCTGTTCAAACTCATCTTTTGTGATGTTAACTGTTTCTTTCACACAGGTTGGTAGTTGGCCGTCGACGAAGATTTTACCAACAGCTAATTTTACCATGTCTGCGTTCTTGAGGGGCTGTCCGGCTGGTTTAGGCGGTGGTGTTGGCTCAGGCAATTTGGTCGACTTCTTTTCACACCCCGCAGCGATAAACATTAATACTAAAATCAAGCAGAATAGTTTTATCAGTTTCATTTTTTATTGATTCTTATACAAATTCGTGTCTCGTCGCCCGTGACCCGGGTCACGAGATACGATCTAAGATAAGCTGTGTATTCAAGTTATTCTTCTTGGCGGTCAGAATCAGTCTTACTGTGCGGATTTCGTTTTCCTTCATCAATAAATACGCGATAATCGGTTGCGGGCCGGCGGTTATCTGGATTGTTGTCTTCAAAAAGCCGGTTAAGAATTCTTCGCACTGCTGTTCGAGTTTCAAAAATGATTTGTTTGAGGCCAGGTAGTTTGCACCTGTTTCCACAACTCTATAATAAGGAGTCACAAAAAATAGCTGCCCTAAGCCTTCATATCCTATGTCAAGGCCGTGATGGAACCGCTCCAGCTCGATGAACCCACCCGACAGAAAAACGCCTCGCTCTTCGGATTCGGTGAATTTGAGCCGAAGCATCGTGCGGATATTAGTCAAATCAACCTGGATTCTAAAAAGGCCAAGCAGAAAAATGCTTTCGAGACGATGTGCTTGCCTCAGGTAGTAGTTAGCCTGAAATCTATCGATTGCATAATCGATCTGACGGATGTCTTTATCTCGATAATATGCCAGAACCGCATTTTCGACCGCCTGTTGCACATAATCAGGAAATTCGGGCTCCTCAAACGCACTGTGCTCGGCAAAAAGCTCTTCCATCCTGTCCGGCGAGACATTCCCATCCGGGCTATAGTCGTCTCCAATAGGTTTCTCTGTCAGCGTTCGTCTGACAGCCAGGCGCAAATTGGCAAAATCATCTCGTGTTCGAAATAACTCAACGACAGACTTATCAATCATCAAATCTGCAAATAGCTGGCGCACAGCAGTTCTTCGAAGCTGTAAAGTTTTCTCCACTTCTGCGAAATTTCTGCCCGCTTGTGAGACAGCGTATTCGCTAGATGAGAGCAGGCCAGCCGCCTGGTCGAGGTCCGCGGCATTGGCCATATCAAGCAGTGTAGACCTTGTGAGCATCTGCAACTCAAGGGCACGGACCTGAGCGGTCTGGAACGTATAGCACCAGTTGTCACCGCCAATCGGCGGATAAGTATAAAAGTCAAGAATAGCTCGTTCGGCGACCTTAGTCATTCAATGCCTAAAATAGAAAATGCAAAGCCAAACACAAAATTTTAAATTTTCAATTATGGTTTTTAGCTTTTAGCTTTTAGTTTTCAAATACTTCCTTTGCCAAACCGATTTCCAGATCCTTTCGAGCCTGGTCTAATATCACCTTAAAAGATACATTCGTTTTGATTTTCCCGCGTGACAGAATAAAACCGCCTCCAAGGTCCCGTCTTTGGTCGGACAACTTCAAATCGCCCTTGCCATTAGCACTTAACTGCTGGTTAACCTGGTCGATGAGCTGCTGATCTATCCGAGCTTCATTTTTATCGAGAATAACCTGCTCCTGGCTTGTCTCGACAGCCTGGAGCATGAGTTTTGCTATTAGCTGACGGTACTGGTCGTCGGGTAGCTGCTGCAGTTGCCGGCGAGACTCTCTAAAAACTTCTTCGAGTATTTTTCCTTTTTCAGCCAAAAGCTGTTTGGCGATATCCATTCTTGCGGCTGCGAGGACATGCGACTTTTCATCCTCCGCAGCCTTTTGTGCAAGCGTTTCGG
>CAYNTC010000206.1:0-4787 GCA_964399795.1 uncultured Pirellulales bacterium
CCCAGAAGAATCGCCAATAATCCCAGATTTCACGCTGCCATCGGTTCGGGGAATAGTAGCCACCGCCATCAAGCCGAACTTTATTAGGTGGACATAAACCGAACTGACAGCCACAATGTGTGTCAGAAATGACAACGAGATTATTGATCGGAACTTCGGTGACTTTTTTGGAATTACTTCGTTTCTTCTGTTTCATATGAGTCTCCTCATAAAAATTACCTTACCTTACCAGACCTTACCATACCCCACCTCAACCTACCAAACCAAACCAAACCATACCATATATTATATTATCGTAAAAAATCACTCTAAAAACAAAAAAATTTCAATTATTTTTTACCGAGACCAAACGATTCTTTCAATTTCTTCTTCTTAGACAAATCCTCAAATATATTTGGCCTAACGCCTTTTAATCTTTTTCTTGAAATGTTACAATATTTCTCGGATATATCTATTCCGATATATTGACGACCCAACATCTTGGCAGCAACACAGGTAGTTCCAGAACCACAGAAAGGGTCGAGAATTGTTGCGTTACGATAACTATACAACTTTATTGCCCGTCTGGGCAATTCAACTGGAAATGAAGCTGGGTGTATTCTATTATTAGTTTGAGGTATAAAACTCCATATCTCAGTAGTTAGGTCTAAAAATTCTCTATTTCCATATCTATCTTTGATACCATTTTCTTTATGTAAAATTTTTCCATCTTTTCCCGCTACAATAATATATTCTTGCCTACCCCGCAAACTTGGAGATGAAGGACTTTTCCATGAACCCCAGGCAGTATTAGATAAATTACTTTTTTTATCCCAAACTATAATACCCATCATATACCATTTACGCCTCATTCGACTTGCAATATCACAATGTGAAGGATAATATGGATTCCGACCGGTATCATTACAGTTGATACATATTCGACCGCCCTTTACGAGAATCCGTAAACACTCATCCCAAACAAGATCAAGCCAATCAAGCCAATCCTCATAAGGCATTATATCTTCGTATTTATCATATTTAACACCTACATTATAGGGAGGACTCGTGACCACCAAATCTATACAGTTATCCGGCCAATCTTTCATAACCTCTAAACAATCACCGCAGATAATTTTATTGATTGGCAATTTCATTTCCCACCTTCAACGCACTCATAGCAAGCGGCAACAAGTCCTGCCATTTTTGAGTCGTAGAAATTGTCGCGAAACGCATCAATAATCACATAAGCCCTACTTGCAAACTTTCCAGCTTTTAGCAATTCAGTTTTACAGCAAGACAGCACTAACCAACGGATTTGTTCTGGATCCTCGCCCTCAGTTGCTTTTAGAATCGCCGCCATTTCTTTCCAATTCATTTTCCGATACAACAAACCCCTGACAATCTCAAACGCCTGCAATTCAGCAGTCGCAGTCACTATCGCATTGAGTTGTTCGTTCTTAGTCGACAAGTGAATAATACTGTTGAGGAAGACCAACGCCTTGCGAGCTGAACCATCACTATTGCCAATAATTTTCTCGACAACTTTTTTGTCTATCTTTACGCTTTCTTCCTCACAAACATACTTAATGAGATTCTCCAAATCATCATCTTTCAAAGACTTCACAACAATTTCTATGGCACGGTTACGAATTGTTCCCTTCAACTTTTCCGGATCCGTAGTCGTAAACAAAAAATAAACATGACTCGGCGTATCCTCAAGCATCTTCAAAAACTCATCTTGTGCATCCGAGGTCAGCTTATGACACTCGTCAATCAACCACACCCGACAATTGCCCTTCATCGGTGCCTGATGCATCCTACGTCTGATAGCTCGTACATCATCTATCTTGCGTGGGGCATCCTCGATAAAATCATGCCTGCTGCACCTCAATTTCCTACGGACAATCCTCGCAAGCGTAGTCTTACCACAACCAGTTGGGCCAGTAAAAAGGATGAAATGCGGAACGCTTTCCTGCTTGATTGCCGCCTCGAGTGTCCTGACAGCAACATCCTGGCCCACCATCTGATTAAGGTCTCTTGGTCTATATTTTTTGTAAAGTTCCACAGATTCTATCCTTTATAAAATTAAAAATATACAATAAAGGTTGGTTTCTTTGCCTTTCTTGCTTTATCTATTGTGTCTTTAGTTCCACGTGATTTGCCATCCCAGAAAGCTAATACCATATCACAATTATCAACTATTTGTTGATTACGTATAAATCCAGCTTGTTTGCCAAATTTATCCCAATCGGGTCGAAAAATCCGAATAGGACACCCCCACAGTTTAGCATATTCTTCTGCCAATGAATCTGCCCCTTTTGCACCACCAGAAACTAATTCTTCTAAATCATAATCATTAAATGTTCGTGAACCAACAATTATGTCTCCGCCAAAGTACCCAATCCAATATTCAAATAAATCATAATCATTAAATGTTCGTGAACCAACTATTGCTAATTTCATATCTCAATTTCCTCCTTCTCGTACCACGAACCCCCAACGGGGGCAACAGAAGCCTCAACCCTCAGAGGCACGATAATCCAATTCCAATGTTTTCGCAAATCTTCGTAGATGACCTGCTTAACTATGTCAAAATAATCTTTTCGCTCCCTTCTGTAAATATCGCCAACTATGCTGTCATGTATCTGACCGACTATCAATGACCTCATTTTATACTTTCGCAACAATTTCTGTATCCTAATCAACGACCACAACAGCAAATGAAAGGATGTTCCCTGAATAGGATAGTTAATTGCCTGCTTTCTATTGAGGCTTCCTGCAACCACAAAACCAGTAAGCATTTCAAAATAACCATTATCTTGGTATGCCCGCCACCAGTCTTTCTTCCATTGATTATATACTTTGAACCTTTTATTCCAGAAACCATACTCGATGTCTTGAATGTGCTTCTCAAATGTACCGTCTTCAGGCTCTTTATCCGGATCGCAAGCACCCAACTCAGTAATTCCATTCGACTCAAGATGTTTATATAGGCTAATACCATCAATCTTCAAATTGAACTCTTTTATTGCCTTCCACAAATCAGGAGCACACGACTTATACCAATCACCGTAGAACTCTGCAAAGACGAACCTATTTTTTCCAGCGTCACGCATCCAGTGCGTCACCTGACTCTTCTTGAGCATATAGATTTCAGCCGCCATATCACGGTGCATATCAAGCTTTGGATTTTCTATATACTTAATCATACGCGGATCTTTATGATAGCAAGTGGCACCACAAATCTCAGAACCCTTAAAATCAATCTCAACAATCTGATGATTTTCGCGTGCGATGAAGGCACGTCTAACAAGTTCGCTGATTTCAAGGTCTTTTATTGGAATATTCGTAAAGTTTGGATGATCACTACTTCCCCGATATGAACGCACAAGATTCAACGGAAAATTGGGATGCAAAAAACCATCAACAGTTTCTCGCAGTATATTCCGCAAATAGGTGCTCCTTGCCTTCTTCAGCTTTTCAATTTTCAAATAATCATCGACAAACTTCAGATCCGTAGATTTCAGATTTATTTTGTCCGCAGTCGGCCTACCCGTCTTGGTACGTGAAAGACAGGGATATTTCATTACATCGAAAAGAACCTTGCCCAACTGTTCCCGACTGCCGAGATTCGTTTTAACACCATAAGTTTTTCTCCACACTCTATAAATTTTATATTTCTTAAGGCTATTTGAAAGCTCTGTAATTCGTGTACCTGTATTGTCAATTGCCCTCTCAAGATAATCGACATTTATGTGTATGCCATTCGCCTCGACTTGAGACAGAGCAACGCACCCATCATGCAGCAATTTGTAGGCTTGGTTAGTTATAGGCTTCATTAAATTTCTATCTCACTATCACATCGAATTTTATCTGTTTTAATTCTATAACTATTCCTAAAAAGAATATTTCCAATAGATGCCTTAAAAATCCTACTATGCTTTCCATATCTATCAAACATATATTGCCTAAGACGTTTAGCACCTGATAATGAAACAGCCAACCAAATTCCACCTTCATCAGAATTATCATTCTTTACAATAGGAGATTTCACCCATTTACCTATAGGAAAAGTTAGAATTGTTGGGTTATTCCTTAATCCCAAACTTTTTCTATTTACAGTAGTCACTTTGAAAAATTGCATTTAATCAACTTCTTCTCCAATAAGTCTAATTTGTTTCATCGCCAACCAATATTCAAGATAACTGTCGAGTCCACCATAAGTTTTTCTCCATATCTTGTAAATCTTATATTTCTTGAGGCTGTTTGAAAGTTCTGTAATCCGTACGCCAGTATTGTCAATTGCCTTTTTAAGATAATCGACATCTATGCGTATGCCGTTCGCCTCGACTTGAGACAAAGCAACACATCCATCATGCAATAATTTATAGGCTTGGTTAGTTATAGGTTTCATAAATTTGTTTGTTTTCCATGACGCATTGGGCGTTTCTCATTGATTCGCATTTTGAAATTTATATCCGATTCCAAATCAATCCCCATCGTACCACAAATATCAAAAATCCTAATCGTAGCATCCGCCAATTCCTCTTTGAAATTCCCAATATCATTTTTTCTCACAGCCTCTGAAGCCTCGCCAATCTCAGATACTACCAACATAAGCTTGCCAAGCATCAAATCGGCATTGGTTCCACCTCTAATAGTTTCAGGTGTGAAGAATCCCTTATCTCTTCTCCAAGACACAATATAATCGCACCAATCTTTAATTGTCATTTCTTTTCTCCAATAAGTTTAATTTGTTTCATCGCCAACCAATATTCAAGATAACTGTCGAGTCCACCATACAA
>CAYNTC010000207.1:0-2273 GCA_964399795.1 uncultured Pirellulales bacterium
TTCCTCATGTTTGTGAAATACGACATGAAAGGGAACTATATTATGTCTACTCGACAAGTTACGATTATTTATGATAATGAAGTTTATAAGAAAGGACTCGTTGCTGATTGGGGATTCTCCTGTCTGGTGGAAGCAGAAAATACTCCAAGGATCCTTTTTGATACCGGAGCGAATGGTTCCATATTGTTTTCCAATATGGAAAAACTCGGCATTGACCCTGCTTCTATTGATGATATCTTTATTTCACATCCTCATTTTGACCACATAGGTGGTTTATCAACTTTTCTTAATGTAAGAAGTGATGTGCGAGTTTATGTCCCTGTGTTACTGAGGGGAGTTCGTGGCGTAAAGGAAGTGATTTCTGTTAGTGAAGCTCGAGAAATTTCAGAGGGAGTTTTCTCTACCGGCCAGCTCGATGATATAGAGCAGAGCATGGCGGTTGAGACAGACAAAGGGATAGTTTTAATTGTAGGATGCTCGCATCCGAGGATGGCACATATTATCAAAGCAGCTTCGCAATTTGGAAAGGTTTATGCAATAATTGGTGGTATGCATGGATTCAGCGAATTTGAGTTGTTCAAAGATATGGGGCTGATTTGTCCTGCCCATTGTACTGCCTATAAAACCCAGATAGCGTTGCGGTATCCTGATAAGTGCATTGGGGCAGGAGCAGGTAAAGTGATAGAGATATGAACAAATTATTTCTGTTAACTTTAATATTTGCCTTTCTGGCCATTTTTGTTGAATCTGTGAACTTGATTCTACAGTTGAAAGGCAGAAGACTTTCCAGGTGGTTCGGCAAAAATGCTTTTAGCATTCACATGATAACCACAGGTACTTTTTGGGTGATTACATTCTGTTTGATAGTTTATCTGCAATTCGGCAGGCACCCTCTTTTTCACAGTAACATTATCTTAAAATATGCAGGGTTGTCTTTGCTAATTGTCGGCCTCATCCTAACTTTTTGGGCGTTTAGGTTGTTGGGATTAAAAAGAGCACTGTGTCTTAATTTCTTCGAAGAAGATGTCCCAGATGTAAAAGAGTCTTTGTATAAGTTCCTTAAAAATCCGCTGGATTATGGTATATGGATGACACTTGTTGGCTTTGCAATTTTCACCCAATCCGCATATAACCTGGTTATAGCTGTGGAATTTATAATCATTATGATACCCCATATAATATTAGAGAATAAACCCTTGAACAAATAACGATTGAAAAGCGATAGAAATTATGAAGATGGTAGAAATCAGTCGAATCCCACATATTTTTATCATGGAGATATAGAAATGTATAAGCTAAAGGTATTAACTCTAATCCTTATATTTATCGTATCACTAGCGTTTTCCGCTGCTGCGGTGACCCAGGAGAAAGTGGCAGAGCCCAATTCCGATAGTAATGATTTAATCCTTACCATAGTTTATGATAATAATCCTTATGAAAAAGGCCTGGAGACCAGATGGGGTTTCTCCTGCTATGTAGCAGGGACGGAGAAGACCATTCTTTTTGACGTCGGCGGCGAGGGTTCTGTAGTTCTTACAAATATGAAAAAGCTGGGAATTGATCCTAAGACGGTAGATATAATGGTCCTTTCCCACGTTCACTACGACCATATCGGCGGATTAAGCGATTTTATAACAGTCAACCCGGAAGTTACCGTTTATATGCCAAAGTCTTTGCCGCAAAGTGTTAAAGATAGTGTCACTAAGGCCGGTGCCAAATTGGTTGAAGTGCAAAAACCAATGAAAATTTGCAAGGATGTCTATTCTACCGGCGAATTAGGGAGCTTTATAAAAGAGCAGTCTCTTATAATAAAAACATCTAAGGGCTTGGTAGTTATTACAGGTTGTGCTCACCCGGGGATTGTAAACATAGTTAAAAAGGCAAAAGAGACACATAAAACCGACGTATATTTAGCATTGGGTGGCTTTCATTTGTGCTGGATGAATGCTTGGCAGATAGGCGGGATTGTCAGAGGATTAAAAGAGCAAAGTGTTAAGAAAGTTGCTCCTTGCCATTGCTCAGGCGATCTTGCCAGAAAACATTTTGAAAGGGCATATGGAAAAGACTTTATTCTTTCGGGAGCAGGGAAAAAGATTGCAATAGAAGATGCTTTCTAATGCTTTGAGATTGCTGATAGCCGGTTTTACTTTTGGGTGGGGGCCGTGTCTGACTTATACTGCTCCACTGCTTTTGCCTTATGTCGGCGGCACAAAGACAGATTGGAAGGGTGGTTTAAGGGTTGGGTTGGTTTTTTCAATCGGAAGACTTTTAGC
>CAYNTC010000207.1:2373-4779 GCA_964399795.1 uncultured Pirellulales bacterium
GTTCCTTATGTGGCAATCCTCACCTATATTGCTTGCATTGCGGAGAATGCTGTTTTAGCAGGCATACTTTATGCAGCGGTGTTCGCAGTAGGCACAGCGATTGCGCCTATAGTATTGGGTACTTTAATGGGCATCATCCCTGCAAAGTTATTTAAGACAGCCAAATGGCTAAGGGCATTTCAGATTATTTGCGGAGTGGTCCTTATTCTTTTTGGTTTTCAACTTACCTATTATGTTTTGATACTGGTTATTTAAAAACTGCCGGCTGTCTGTTAGATATGACGGTTATCTTGTAACTTGAACAACGATTCAAAGCGTGTTAAAGACCGAATAAAGACATATGTTTTGCTGCTAAAAAGTGTATTTGAAATATTGCATTGATACAGAAAGGACCAGGTAAAATGATAAAAGTTGAAAGAAAAAATGGCGAAGACTTCGAGGTCACCGTAAGTGAGCAGGATTCAAGTACAGTTCATACGGTTACTTTGGATGATGATTATTATAAAGCTTTGACAGGTGGAAAAGTAGCAAGAGAAAACTTTATAAAAAAGTGCTTCGAGTTCCTATTGGAACGGGAAGGCAAAGAATCTATACTTTCAAGCTTCAACGTGAGGGTCATCAATAAGTACTTTCCGGAATTTGAGCAACAGATCAAAGGCAAAATTGATTGAATTAAGATGTTTAATCCGCATTTCTCAACACCACAAATCCAGAGGTCTCATAATTAAGCTTAAGGCGTGCTTTGATACCAATGAATCTGGCTTTGGAGGTTAGGTGATGAAAAAAAGTCATGTGAACCGAATTACAGACTGTTATTGTACACATTGAGCATCAGATACTGTGAGAAATGCGAGCTAAACGTGGATTCCCGATCGAGTAGGGAATGACAGAGTCAATTTGTAATAGGTTATTGGTGAATGGTTACAGCTTTTGCAAAACGAAATTTGTCAATTTCATAACCAATTGTTATTATTCGGCTTATAATGGGACACCACGAGTTATCTTTAAAAACAGCCACAAAGGCACATTATGAGAAAATCCCATGACTGTAATTAACGTTGGTATATAAAGAAGTTAAATCGCAAGCCTTGCCAATTCAATCAGGACCAACGTGTTGAGTGGAGAGACCTTACTTAACAATTACGCGTGTGCGCCCCCTGCAGAATAATCGAATAATGTTTTTGTGGAAAACTATTATCTCTCCTGTTATACTATCAGCACATTACGACACAGAAAAAATCAAGAATAAATTATCAATAATCAATTATATGGCCGGGTCCCATGCAAGCCGAGCCCGTGAATCTGGTCAGGCGGGGAACCGAGCAGCCATAAGCGTGAGCATGGTTGTGCTGTGGGTGAACCCGGCCATCTTTTGTGAGTGATTATTGATAATCGATTATTGGTTATTCAACGAAATCTCTTACTGGAAATGGACCACGAACAGTTAAAAAATCGGACAAAAGAGTTTGCCCATCGTTGCGTGAAATTGTGCTTTGCTCTACCCAAGACCGATTTAGGCAATCACATCAGAAAGCAACTAATCAAGTGTTGCACTTCTGTTGCTTCAAACTACAGAGCCGCCTGTATTGCGCAGTCAAAACCAGATTTCATTTCAAAGCTGAGTATTGTTGTCGAAGAAGCTGATGAGTCCGTCTTCTGGCTGGAATTTATTACCGACGAGAAACTGCTGAATGAAAAACAGGTTGCCCCATTAAGTAATGAGGCCAAAGAGTTGACCTCGATATTTATAGCGTCAAGAAAAACACTCAAAGACAGAAGTTCTGAGTTCCTTGTTGCTGGCAAAGCCAGCCTCAAATAATCAATAATCAATAATCAATAATCAATGAATAATGGCTTACACGGTACTTGCTCGAAAATACAGGTCGCAAACCTTCGATGAGGTAGTGGGCCAGGACCCAATCGCAAAGACCCTCAAAAACGCAATCAAAACTGGCAGGGTCGCCCACGCATATCTATTTACCGGCACACGTGGTGTCGGCAAGACCACAATGGCTCGTATACTTGCTAAAGCACTCAATTGTCTTTCGTTTGAGCAACCTACTACGGAGCCTTGCTGCAAATGCGATAGCTGCATAGCAATCAATACCGGCGAAGACATCGACGTCATCGAAATCGACGGAGCAACAAATAATGGAGTAGAGCAGGTTCGCGAGCTCCGCCAAAATGCAATTTACAGGCCCGCTCGAAGCAGATTCAAAATTTACATTATAGATGAAGTCCACATGCTAACTGTCCCAGCTTTTAATGCCCTTCTGAAAACACTCGAAGAGCCGCCGGGCCACGTGAAGTTCATCTTCGCCACAACTGAGCCTAATAAGGTCATCCCCACAATACAATCCAGATGCCAGAGATTCGATTTTGGCAACATAAGTACGAAGCTCATTG
>CAYNTC010000208.1:0-4776 GCA_964399795.1 uncultured Pirellulales bacterium
CTACTGCGAAGGATGAACTTCGGCGGAGCGAGGTCGGCTCAGCATGACAATAAAATCGGTCAGTTTGAGTTACTTAAGATACTACTTTATCTAAAGTTTAGGACGTTTTCAATCCGATAACTTAAATTGCGCAAATCATTCGTATTTTAACGAGTTGTGGCGAATTTTTTAAAATCTTTAACTATTAGGGGGCTATATTAATACAACCTTTTTAAAAACACGAATTCTTATGGAATAAAACACCATTTTCAGTATTAAAAACGGGTGTATAAATACGAAAACAGAGTTCTTTTTATAGGTTTCATAATGAAGCGGACACATATTAATCTTGCCATCCAGGTAGTTATCTGGGGTCTAATTGTGGCAGTCCAATCGCCGCTTTTGGCTCAGAAAACTGATCCTGCGGAAGACTTATTTGAAATGGACATAGAGGAGCTCCTTGATGTCGAAATCTCTGTGGCCTCGAAGAAGGCTGAGTCGTTAATTGAGGCACCGGGTGTAGTAGTAGTTGTTCCTCGTGAGGAAATTGAGGTTTATGGAGACAGGAATCTTCATCAATTACTGCAACGTCAGCCCAGCATTTATACGCGAGATGTCTACCCTTACACTGACAATGTTGTGGGCTTTCGAGGCGATATGGCGATGGTTACGGATACGCACACTTTGATACTTCTTAACGGTCGGCCCATCCGGGAAAGCGCCCAGGCGCTCAATGTTAATATGTATATGACGTATCCGCTGTCAATTCTACAGAGCGTAGAACTCATTCGCGGACCCGGTTCTGTTCTCTACGGATCAAACGCCTTCACAGGTGTTGTTAATTTAAAGACCCAGCCGATCCCGGAGAAAAGTGAGTTAACGGTCTCCGGCATGGGAGGCAGTTACGGATACTATGAAACGAATGTTAAGGCTGGAGGAAAGGCCGGTAAACTCGGGTATATCAGTGCTGTTCGCGTTGCTGGTCAGCAGGGATACCCCTACAATATGACCGATGCGTCGAATGTCTACGATGAGGATAACAAACAATACAAAAGCTACTCGATAATGGCGCATCTGAATTATGGAAACTTCACTTTTGATAGCTTCTGGTCGGATTATGACGCGTTCGCAATAGGGGTTGTGCCTCTTTGGTCCAATCCACATAAAACATTCAGCAATAAAAAGCTATTCTTAAACGCTGGATATCGAATTCCTATGCACGAGCGAGTAAACCTGGAATTTAACGCCACCTACAATCTTCAGGAAAACGGCCTGACCAGTAATCTGCCGAAGATTATCGGGAACAACACAACGGATTTACTTGGTGAAGCGACCCTTTTCGCCAATCTTACGGACAACCTGAACGTGGTACTGGGCTACCTGAAGGAGTACCTGACTACCTACGAACCTGATGACGATTACTATCAATCCATCTCCACGTACTATTATTCGCCCCAGAGCGCCTATGCGCAGGGTGATTACAAGATTGGCAAGGCTATCAAGCTTATCGCAGGCACACAATGGAATGAATCCGCACAGGGCTTCTCCGATTTTGTGTCTCGATATGGTGCCATCATAACACCAAGTAAGAGATGGGGCGTCAAACTTCTTCGAGGCGAGGCCTTTAGGGCTCCGGCCACAGTGGAAACCGACCTCTATGACCCGACGATTCTCGTGGGCAATAAGGACCTGGAACCCGAGGAGATAACGACCTACGACGCACAACTATTTTATCACGACGAAAAGACATACGCGGCTGTCACTTATTTCCAAAGTACTATTTATAAGCTGATTATTTACGACGCGAGTGACTTTCCAATGTCATATGTGAACAGAGGCGAGCAGAGGTTCGATGGCATTGAACTCGAAGCCAAATACTTCTTCACACCGAACTGGCACGTCCTCGGTTCATTTATGCACCAGGAAAACGAAACCGATGCGGGTCTTAGTCCTTCCGTAGTTCCGGAAAATATGTTTAAGTTGGGAACCGCCTACACTTGGGACTGGGGTACGGTATCGGTGTTCTACTGTCACTTTGGCAAACCGCCGGAAATCTACTTCCCCTCAATACCCCCTCCCTTTTCTCTCTTCGGATCGACGCTTGTGGTCAATCCGGAACCCAAAGCAATGAACTTAGTTAATATGAACTTAGACCTTGACCTGTCGAAATGGACAGGGCTAAAGAAAGATCAGTCCACTTTTACGTTCCGGGTAGAGAACCTCTTTAACGAAGAGATTTACGTGCCGACACTTGCCTACGCCGGCACTCCTAACTCTTTTCCCTACAACCCTGGCATAACATTCTATGCCGGATTTACGCTGAGACGGTGAAATTCTGATTTAAGGTAATGTCACGCGCACGAGTAGCAGCGAAGGAGATTCTATTGAGGCAATTACCTGAAATTAGCTAAGGGCCGAAGGAGCTATATCCTATCGAAGAACTCATAAAGAAAAACGTTGTTTTCCTTAAGTTTGGGCATTTTTTTGACCGATAACAGAAACAGCGTGACTCCGTCACTATTTGGCGGACTGTGACGAGGTTTTATATTTTATGTCATTTGGGGGATACTATTAAGTCCACCCAAAAGTACGAATTCTTTGAATCAAAATGTCGTTTTTTAGTGCTAAAAGTGATTATGAATAAGGCAAAAATTGAGTTATTAGAGGTGCCCAAATGAAGATGACCCTACAAAGGCGAACTCGTCTCTACGTCCGGTTAGTCGCCTTAGGCCTTATTTTGGCAATCCAATCGCTGCTTTTGGCCCAGAATGCTGTGCCAGAGGAAGACTTATTTGAAATGGACATCGAGGAACTGCTCGAGGTCGAGATCTCTGTAGCCTCAAAGAAGCCTGAGTCGCTAATCGAGGCACCGGGTGTAGTAGTAGTTGTTCCCCGAGAGGAGATCGAGGTTTACGGAGACAAGAACCTACATCAGCTTATGCAGCGCCAGCCCAGCGTCTATATGCCAAGCTCCGTTTTTTGGACCGACAATCTGGCGGTCTTCCGAGGCGACCTGGCCACGCACGCGGAAACGCATACATTGATACTTTTGAATGGTCGTCCCATTCGAGATAGCAGCTTGGCATTCGATAGTCCAGTGTATCTGACATTCCCGCTGGCAAGCTTGGAGAGTGTCGAATTGATTCGCGGACCCGGTTCGGTTCTCTATGGAACCAACGCCTTCACGGGTGTCATCAATCTAAAAACCCGTGTCCCGGACCAGAACAAAATCACGGTCTCATCAATGGCAGGCAGTCACGGATACTATGAAACGGATGTTACCGCTGGAGGAAGGGCCGGTAAAATCGGGTATATCACCGCTGTTCGCGTTGCTGGCCAGCAGGGATACCCCTACCGTATGACCGATGCGTTGGGCGTCTACGGCGAGGATAACAGGCACGATAGAAGTGTTTCAGGAACGGTGCATCTGGGCTATCGAGGCCTGACCTTCGACATCTTCGCCAGCGATATGGATTTGTTTCACATAGGGGTTATGCCATACTGGTTTATCCCCGACCACGAAATCCGCAATAAAAGGTTGTTTGCAAACGCCGGCTACCGATTCCCCATCCACGACCGAATGGACTTGGAGTTTAATCTTACCTACAACCTTCAAGAAAACAGTCTGTCCAGCCCGGCAATCACCAGAATCGGTAACAACACCTCAGATTTCCTTGGCGAGGTAACCCTCTATGCCAGACCGCTCGACAACCTGAACGCCGTTGTCGGATATCTGCAGGAGTATCGGACAACCTACAAACCTGATGACGATTACTTTCAATCCATCCCCACGTACCATTATTCGCCCAAGGGCGTCTACGCACAGGGTGACTACAAGATTGGAAAGAATATAAAGCTCATTGCAGGCACGCAATGGAACGAATCTGCACAGGGCTACTCCGATTTTGTGTCTCGATACGGCCTCATCATCACACCGTTTGAGAATTGGGGTCTCAAACTTCTTCGAGGCGAGGCCTTCAGGGGACCTATTGCAATGGAAACAGACCTATATGACCCTCCGTTTCTCGAGGGCAATAAAAACCTGAAACCCGAGACAATCACAACCTACGATGCACAGCTCTTCTATCACGACAAGAAGACCTATGCCGCCGTCACTTATTTCTACAGCAGGCTTGACCAGCAAATTGTTTACACGGATACCCCACCTTGGTCGTACCTGAACGGGGGCGGGCAGCGGTTCAAGGGAATCGAGTTTGAGGCTAAACGCTTTCTCACGCCGAACTGGCACGTCCTCGGTTCGTTCATGCACCAGGAAAACAAATTGGATTCAACTACCGAGGACCCTCGGCCGGTACCGGCAAATATGATTAAGTTTGGCACGGGATACACATGGAACTCGGGTACGGCGTCGATATTCTATAGTTTCTTTAGCAAACCGCCTCGCAGCTCTTGCCCAGTTGTGAATAACCCCGAACCTGAAGAACTGAACCTGGTCTCTGTCAACCTGCAACTCGACCCCTCAAAGTGGCTGAATATTCCAAAAGGACGGGCTGCTCTTACGTTAAAAGTCGAGAATCTCTTTAACGAAAAGGTCTATGTACCACCTTATCATGATTCGCCAAACTCTGTCCCTTACGGCCCGGGCATAACATTCTACGGCGGATTGACAGTAAATTTTTAAGTGTTGTGTATCCCGGTATGGCTATCTGAGTGGCAAACTGTGCTCATACTAACAGTCATGATTACCACAGTTTTATTTCAATCAGCCAGATGTTCTTATTTTGAATACAATTGCCATGTCGTCGGTTTTAACTGATGGTGTGCCGACAATAAGAC
>CAYNTC010000209.1:0-4750 GCA_964399795.1 uncultured Pirellulales bacterium
ATATGCCTGCAAGGCTGCTAAAAGCCATAATCAAAGAGTGTGATTTCCTTGTAGGTCAGCGTACCCACTCGCTTATTGGAAGCGTTGCCGTAGCCACGCCGTTTATGGGGCTTACCAACCGCAGAGACAACAGAACACATGGAATTATCGGTGATATGTGCCGTTGTGAAAACTGTATCGTAGATATGGATATAACTGACGAGCGAGCAACAAGCCAGAAGGCTTTGTCGCTATTTGATACTCGTAAAGATATTCAAAAATCCCTCAGACAAGTAAGTCGTGAGCTTTTGGGTAAGCTTGACGAGGTCTCGAAGATGATAAAATCGAAAAGGACATCCATCAATACATGGCAGGAGTCTTGAGCAGAGTTCATAGTATTCAGGATGTTGTCCGCTACGGTCTTTGCGTGTCATGTGGCGCATGTGTAAGCGCCGCACCACCAGGGGCAATTCGGATGGTCTTCGATGATAAGAGGTCGATTTTCGTGCCGGAAATAATAGACACAAATCGTGCCTCTGGAAAAGGCATTGAATTCAGGGTCTGCCCGGGTAAAGGCTTTCCGATTATGGAAATTGCTGAGCAGCTATATAGTGATGCTCCCAATAGAAGCTTTGAGCTTGGATTGTATAGAACGGCAATAGCTGCTCATTCCACCGAGGAGCGCATTATTAAAAACGCTGCTTCAGGCGGAGTGATGACTGAGATCGCCAGATATCTTATTGATAAAAATCTGGTCAAAGGCGTGACAGCCTCTCGTTTTATTTATGGTCCAAAGGGACCCCGAACGGAGTCATTTATAGCTCGCACCTTCGATGATCTACTCGCTGCCCAGGGCTCAAAGTATTGTCCAACCACAACAAATGTGCTGGCACGCCAATGTGTCGAAACTGGACGGCGGTATCTTTTCATAGGCACGCCCTGTCAGGTCGCTGGGCTTCGCTTAGCTACGAGGGAAGATTCCAATCTGGCTAAGGTATTTCCGTATACTATGGCCAACTTCTGTGGGGGCTTTCACAATTTCCGCCAGCTCGAAGACCTCATTACCTTCGATAGAATTGATCCAACTAAAGTTGAATACTTCCGATTTCGTCGGGATGGTCAGCCCGGCTCGATGTTCGCGCGCACAACCGACGGCAGAACAATCAGCGCTTCCTACCCTAACTACCTGCACCGCTCGGATGTCCCTAAACATAAGCGGTGCAGTTACTGCGTGGATGCGACGGGCGAATTGGCGGATTTTGCGTGCGGCGATGCCTGGATAGAGCGACTCCTACAGACGCAGCAGTCTTGGTCCATAATATTGACCAGGTCACACTTCGCCGAGCAAATAGTCAATGAGCTAATCTCTGCGGGCCGCATCGTTGTTACCCCTGTCTCTTTTGAAGAGCTCTGCGAGTCTCAGCGTAAGAACCTGATGTCTAAGAAATTCCGTCAATACAAGCGTATGCGCATTTCTCGTTTACTTGGAATAACAATGCCCGAATGGGATGTGCAACTGCCGCGTGGCAACAGTACCTATCTTCATGAGGCCCGTGTACTTTTTGTCAAAACAAGATTAGGGCGACGTATACGAAAGATAAGAAACGCAATAAGAAACGCCTTAAAACCAAAAACTCAACAGAACTAAACTGTTAAAAAAGCCGATGAAAATAGCTGTGCAGACAATCTTTTAGTCAAATAGGGCTTAGCAATGTACGCCGAGGCTGTCGAATTACCATACGAAGATAATATCGATTACGAGGAGCAAGAGCGGACGTCCGATATACAATTGCCGGCGATAATGAACTTTCTGTTGCTGGCGATTTGGTTGGTAATCTGTCTTATTGGATTCGCTGTAATCTTTCTGGCTGAAAATCCTGTTGCCGGTGCCGTGCTTATAGCCATACCTACCGTTATCGGCATGTTAATAAAACCAACCTTCGGACTTTGCATATTGATGCTGGTATTACCAACCGGTGCAGGTGTCGGCTTCAGGCAAATGTTCAGCCTTGACCGTGGCGTTGGAATCGCCGTTGCCCTAACTTTTGCGCTGAATCTGTTGTTGACGCGACCGGGAGTGCGCGTGGCTAACAAGGCGCTATGGATTTTGGTCGCTTATACATTCTGGATATTTTTGGCTTCCCTGTTTTCACCGTATCTGAGCCAAGAGCTTCGCCGGGCATTCACGCAGTTTCAATTGCTTGCTCTGGTCTTTATTGTCTATTGGATACTACAGTCAAATACTGAAAAGACACTCATTTGGGCGCTACGGTCATACGTGGTGGGCTCTATAGGCACAATCGTCCTTACGTATCTTACCGGAACTGCTATCAGAAGCATGGAAGAGGCAGAAGGAAGATATGCCGCAACGCTCGGTCAGGCTATCGACGCTAACATGTTGGCAGCATTGGCCAGCCTTGCCTTTTTATCTGCAATCTATCTGTTCGCACGCGATAAAAACATATTCTGGCGAATCATATATCTTGCTGCGATATTGTTTTTGCCTGTGATGCTATTAAGAATCGCATCCCGTGGAGCAATCGTTGCGATTGCTTTTACAATGCTGTCACCCTTATTATTTGTTAGGCAGGTTCTGCGTCGGCCTGCGCTGGCGGTACTGGTCCTTACAACAATTCTGCTCGGCTCAGTTTCGGCGGGGTTGATAGTAAAACGCAGCGGATTAGAAACGGACGCCGCAGGTAGACTGACCGATATCCCAAGAGCAAAAACAGCCCTTAGTTACAGAATGGTGCCAATCAAACAGGCCGTCAAAGTTGCTGTCCGAAGACCCACGGGGACAAGTTATTACGGCTGGTTCGAACGAGCAGGAACTCGACATTGGCCCCACAACGATTTCTTTTTAGCTCTCGGGGCATACGGGATACCAGCCGCTTTGCTGTTCGCTATTTTTGCAATAATCCTAATGTTCACCGTAAGACGCATGCATCTGGGCTGGGAAAAACTCTATGCCAGAGCTGTTCTGACATTCCTGCTGGTAAATGGATTGAGCATAGGCCAATTGTACCACAAACATTTCTGGGTGTTCTTAGCGGTCGTTGTCGCAATGGAACGCATAAGCTATCTTAAATCTGCCCAAACTGAGAACCTGGCCGAAGAGTCGGTGGAAGACGAAATTGAAGAGTTTGAACATCAATCTTATGCTCTGTAATAGGTCTTCGCCTTTGTTTTGTCGGTAACTCTTTGGCTCTTTATTCCAATACAAAATCCGTCGCAGTCGAAATTAATAAGCACATACGAAGTGAAGATTTTAGCTATCTCGCATTTGTTTCCGCATGAGAAGGAAAAGAGATACGGTATTTTCGTTGCCCGCCAGCTTTCAGAAATAGCCAGGCAGGCAGGTGAGATAACTGTTGTGGTGCCACGCGTTTGGTGCCCTGCTTTACTCAGACGTTTTCAACGGTGGAAGGACTATGACCATGAAGTCCCGCTATGTCACTTTGAAGGATTAGATACAATTAGTGTCCCTTACCTCAGGCCTCCTGGCAATTGGTATAACCGTTTTTCCGGTCTGGTTGCTTTCCAGGCGATGAAAGAAATGGTCCTTCAGTTACACAAAAAAAGAAGATTTGACATTCTTTATGCCACAGATTTTTTCCCCGATGGTGACGCAGCGGTGCGATTAGCACGATATATAAAAATCCCTGCTGCTTGTCTGGCTATAGGCGTGGATACTAATGTCACCGCACATACCAACAATATGATGTACCGACACTTTGTAAGAACCGCTCAGGCGCTCGATGGCACGTTGGCTTGCGGCTACGCCGTTGCCGATGGATTGCATGCAATAACAGGAAAACGCCCATTGTGCGTATATGGCGTTATCGACTTGCAGGAATTCTCTCCGATTTCAAAAAAATCATCTCTACGAAAGGAATTGAACCTACCGGCTGATAAGTTCGTAGCGCTGTATGCGGGTTATCTAATCAGGCGTAAGGGTATATACGAGCTGGTTGAAGCATTCTCAAAAATACGCAGAAAAGGCGTAGATGCGATGCTTGTTATATGCGGTTCGGGCCCGGAGGAATCAGCACTGAAGTCGCTAATCAGAGAAAAAAACATTGAGGATGCCGTCAGTATGGTCAGCGAAGTCGAGCCGGAACAGATGAGCAAATGGATGCAAGTTAGCGACCTTTTTGTGCTCGCTACTCACACCGAGGGGATGCCGAATGTTGTCATGGAGGCGATGGCCTGTGGAGTTCCGGTTATTGCTACTGCCGTTGGTGGCCTGACCGCTTCAATCGGTGACTGCGAAGGCGCGATACTCGTACCACCCAAAAACGTCAGTGCCTTTGCAGATGCGATAATGAGAGTAATCAGTGATAACAAACTGCGTGAGCGTATGCAAAAGGCCGCAAGAAAAAAAGCAGAGCAAGACTTCGGCGTCGAGAAAAATGCCCGTCGGATTCTAAACTATCTAAAGCAGGTCATAGAAGAAGGCAAAAGCAAATATGCAAACCAATAGCTGCCCAGGTACTCCTTGCGGACAGCAAACATGCCTGGTGATAGACGCCTGTCAATTCTCGCCTAACTACGATTACTGTTTTCTGGACGCGTTAGTAAAACAGGGCCAAAAAATGGTGTTTGCGACAACGGAGTTCGCACACGAATACATACCGGATGTGCCAGGCGTAAAGGTTTTCCGATGTTTTTTCTACCTGGCACGATTCGTAAACAGGCTAACTCGGTTCCGGCCATTACGTCGTTTGCTTAGAGCTATAGAATATCCGTTGGATGTATTGATTCTGTTTAT
>CAYNTC010000210.1:0-4740 GCA_964399795.1 uncultured Pirellulales bacterium
TGGGACAGGCTGCGAAAATCGTTCATAGAAGGCAACTCAAAAAACTCACAGAAAGTCATCAAAGTCACGAGAAATAAAAAGTGTAAAAAAAAAACGCGAGCTGGATTTCTAAAAAATCCTTTTGTACGTATTTTTGATATTTATTATGAACGTAGTATTTCTCGGCAGCGGCGAATTCGGAATCGAGTCTTTGGATGCTGTCGCGCGGTCCAACCACAAACTGGTGTTTATCGTCACACAGCCGCCTCACCTGGCAGGTAGAGGTAGAAAACCGAAGCTCACGCCGGTGGCTCGCTGGGCAAACGCACACTCCATGCCGTACATCGAAACAGATGATATAAACACTCCACAGATGATTTCTATGATTACTGGGTACGAACCGGATTTGATCTTGGTCATCGCATTCGGTCAAAAGATCGGTAATGAGCTGATAAATTTACCGTCTAAAGGTGCGATAAATGTCCACGCATCGTTGCTTCCGAAACTCCGAGGTGCTGCGCCGATAAATTGGGCCATAATCAACGGTGATACCCAGACCGGCATCAGCATCATTACGCTTGCTGAAAAGATGGATGCCGGCAGGATACTGGCTCAGGCAGGAACTGATATTGCTCAAAATGACACAGCCGGCGAACTTCACGATAGATTGGCGAAGATGGCTGCGCCGTTGCTGCTGAAAACGCTCGACCAGATTGAAACCGGCACAGCAACGTATACTGAGCAGGATCGTTCCAGGGCTACATTAGCACCGAAGCTGAAGAAATCGGACGGGTTTCTGGACTTTTCTGAACCAGCGGAGGTTATCGGGCGAAAGATACGTGGATTTTGGCCCTGGCCAGGGGCATCAGCGGAATATACACCCAAAAAGACCGATAAAATCGAGCGCGTCACTAT
Organism: uncultured Pirellulales bacterium; assembly: GCA_964399795.1. Taxonomy (GTDB): domain Bacteria; phylum Planctomycetota; class Phycisphaerae; order Sedimentisphaerales; family Anaerobacaceae; genus CAYNTC01. The sequence goes on from CAYNTC010000210.1 coordinate 895, forward strand.
TGCTATAGCAGAAATTGTCGAGACCACTAATCGAGCTGCCCTACCCGTCGGTGAACTCGACGACGACTTAAACGTGATATGCGGCACTGGTTCATTGCGCATTAACAAGATCAAGCCTGCCGGCTCGCACCTTATGGATTTTGCCGATTTCGTTAATGGCAGGCATACCCAGCCCGGCGACAGGTTCGTTAGAATTGAATATTAAGAAATGGTAGGGTGGGGCTTGCCCCACCATGACCTTCTTTAGATTAAAATGAAGCACAAAAAACGAGCTGACAGAAATAGAACTATAACAATTACAAAAGAAGAAGTCTCTCAATATCGAGAGAAACTATTGCATCTGGATGCGCCCGCAAAAAAAGAACAGATCATAAATAAAACTATCTGTCAGGATTTATACTCTGTTATTGAATTTTTACCTGCCGGCTTTGTGGACCTTCTTTTTATAGACCCACCTTACAATCTGAGTAAAGACTTTAATGGCAGAAAATTCAAAAAGCAGTCGTTAGATAACTATATTGATTGGATAGATGGTTGGTTGTCAAAGCTTGTTAAGATATTAAAGCCAACAGCCTCTATTTATATATGTTCAGATTGGCGTTGTTCCAGTGCTGTTCACACAGTAGCAGATAGGTATTTTAACATAAGAAATCGAATTACCTGGGAAAGGGAAAAAGGCCGAGGCGCCATACGAAATTTTAAGAACGCATCTGAGGACATCTGGTTCTGTACGGTTTCTGATGAATATACATTTAATGTAGAAGATGTAAAATTGAAACGTAAGGTTATCGCACCATATACTCTTGAGAATGGACAGCCAAAAGATTGGCAAAGAACAGAAAATGGAGATTTTCGCTTAACACATCCATCGAATATCTGGACAGACTTGACCGTTCCTTTTTGGTCGATGCCAGAGAATACAGACCACCCTACACAGAAACCCGAAAAACTCTTGGCGAAAATCATTCTGGCTAGCTCCAATCCAGGTGATGTCGTGTTCGATCCGTTTCTGGGTTCAGGAACCACCAGCGTGGTGGCGAAAAAGCTCGATCGTAATTATGTCGGTATTGAAATTGATGAAGCCTACTGCTGTCTTGCCGAGAAACGGCTGGCTATGGCCGAATCGGATAAATCTATTCAGGGCTATTGTGATGGTGTTTTTTGGGAGCGTAACACTTTAAAGAATCAGACCCGTTGCGACGTAACGCGGCGAATAACATCACATACGAATATTATTGGCAACAGCCAGAGTAAACGAATGCCCAGATCACTTTCGGAAAGTCAGACGGTTTTGGCAAATCCGTTGCGACGCACCGTGGCGAAAGCACCCTGAATAGGTTGATATATCTCAATAAGCCTGAGGCTTATCAAATGGTCCACCGCAAAACCAAAACCGCCCGTGTAGTTGCCGCAGAAGTCCTAAATCGGTTCGATCCCAGGCGAAACTATGCTGGGCCAATTCTGGATAAGTTCTTAAATCAGACCAGTGAAAGGCAACGTGCGACAGACCTTGTCTTCGGCTCGATAAGAAACCGTAAGGCTATAGACATAGTGATAGAGAAGTTCTCGGGCAGGCCCATTCGACGAATCTCGACGGAACTGCTAAATATTATAAGAGTCGCAACTTACGAGCTTATTTACTCATACGAAGCACCCATTTATTCGATCGTCAATGAGGCGGTCGAGAATTCCAAAGCCACTCGCCGCGATGCGTCGCAGCGGGTCGGTGGTAAAAAACAGGCCGGTTTCGTTAATGCGGTTCTTCACCAGATTGCGAAACACATAACAAATCGTCGGTCTGAGCTTAAAAAGACGAACCTCAAAAAAACCTTGCTACAGACGCCTATAGTCGGCTGCGAATTCGACGTGGATTTTCTGCCAGACCCAAAAGCACAGCCAACCGATTATCTGAGCACATGCTTTTCGCTGCCCAGGTGGCTCATAAACGAATGGCTGGAAGAATTCGGCATAGATACAGCGAGACAGATTTGCCTCGCATCCAACCGCAAACCCAGCATCTACATTCGCCCCAATAAACTAAAAATAAAAACAGAGGATATTGCTCAAAAGTTCCATCAAGCAGACATTGATTTTGAAATAGTACCTCTCCATACTCCATGGGCATCGAGCATCTCGTGGCTAAGCCACGAGTATCAAGAATCAAGAATGATAAGAATCAAAAGCCCAAAAGCAGTTAGAGATCTGCCTGGCTTTGAAGAAGGTTTGTTTACAGTTCAAGATATTTCTGCTGCCCAGCCGGTACAAATCTTAAATCCACAGCCTGATTGGAAAATCCTCGACCTTTGTGCTGCACCTGGAACAAAGACGACTCAGTTAGCTGAATATACTAACGACAAGGCTGCGATTATCGCTACCGACATAGACTCCCAGCGGCTACAAAAAGTAAAGGAAAACATCACACGCCTCGGTATAAAGAGCATCAGGACGGTTTTACACGAGCAACTCGACGCAGTAATCAGCGAAACTGGTCCCTTCGATGCGGTGCTGCTGGATGTGCCTTGCTCAAACACCGGCGTTCTGGCAAGACGCGTCGAGGCACGGTTCCGGTTAAATAAAAAGGCAGTTGATAGCCTTGTCAAAACGCAGCTCGAATTGCTCAAAAGAGCAGCTACATTCGTAAAATCCAACGGCAAGATTTGCTATAGCACGTGCAGTATTCAACGTTGCGAAGATAATTCTCTAATCGGAAAGTTCTTGTCGCAGAATCTCTCCTTCAGACTCGAATCAGAAAAATTGTTTTTGCCGGCTGTGGAAAAGTTTGACCACGACGGCGGATATGCGGCTGTCATTGTACTGAAATGAGAAGGTCACCCCTCGATTTGATTAGGACTTGTGTAATATATATACCGAACAAGACTTCTTTAAAAAGAGTATCTCATCCACAAATTTTTTCATTTCTGTTTCTGTAAACTATAAAGCAGTGAATAATCAGCCGTTCGTATCAGTAATACTTTCAGTTTCCTTGCTCATCGCTGGCGACGGTCTCTGGAGCCTCTCCGGTACCCTTCATCGCTGTCGTATCGTCCGCGTGTGCTCCTTCTATAAATTCTGTCGCGACCATTGTCAGAGGAATCCTCTTCCTGCTCCAATTCGGCCTTTCTGTTCTCTTCTTCCATCGTCTGTGTTGTTCTGGTGAAACGCTGCTGCCTGCTGAGCAGTAAACCATCAATGGCGGCGGTTGTCTTCTCAGCCTCCTCCTCAACTGCAATATTCCTGATAGAAGAAAGTTCTGAGGTCAACTGTTCGTGAACAGACTCTGAAAGTCTGAGTTTTTTCTCTGGGGTTGCCTGCAGCCAATCGCGAATCTCATTTTTAGTTTGCGTATCTATTTCTTCTTCATGCTCATCTTCTTCGTTAAGCCCGCCTCTGGAAGTTATAGAGCTATACCTGCTGGAGGATGGTTCTTCAGTGCTGCTTCTTCTATTATATAGCGTTGTTCTTGAGCGTGAATCTTGTGTTTCTGCTCTTCTACTGCCTCTGCTTGTGTATCGACTGCCGCGTCCACTTTGCATATTGGCTTGTCTTTCCTCTCTTTTTTCCTCTCGTAAGCTTTGCCTGACTTTTTTGAACCGTTGTTTGCGCGTCGTCAACAGTTTATCTATCGCTTCGGTTGTTTTCTGCGTTTTTTCCTCCACGGCTAATTTGCGTATGAAGGTTAGCTCTGCCTCGAATTGGTTCTGCACGTCTTTGACAAGGCCGATTCTATTATCGAATCTTCGCTGCAGCCACGCCTTTTCTTCTTCCTTACTTTTGTTCTCCAGCTTGTTAAGTGCATCCTGAAGACCTTCAAATTTACTGATCCTTTCTTTTATTTCATTTGGATCG
>CAYNTC010000211.1:0-4709 GCA_964399795.1 uncultured Pirellulales bacterium
TATAAATCGTTACCCCCGAAGGATTCACTTGTTGCACTTGTGAGTTGAATCCGCCTTTTTTAAAATGGGAATGAAAATGAAAAATAAAAACACACTTATGAGAATATTTAATTATTGCCATCTCTCTAACCCAACTGTGCGGAAGGCATTTGCTTTCTTAGGGTGTCTCATTCTCCTTGCCGGCACCCCGGCGCTTACGCAAGCCGCGATGACCGAGACTGACACTGTCCCTCGGCAGCGCATTTGCATCAACGAGGGTTGGAGCTTCTATAAGTATGATTCGGAAGCTCAAGCGGACAAACTGATCTACGATGTGCGTCCGGATGTCAAAGATCATAAGGATGACAGACCTGCTGATGCCAAACCCACAGAGGCGTTGGAAGTGGAAACGACTCAGGAAGTGCTCAAGCCCTGGGTCCTGCCGACCTGCAACGACTTCATCAAAGACCCAGTCAAGCGCCATGTCCGTCCCGAAGGCAATCCCGGCAGCGATTTCCCGTTCGTTCAGAGCGATTTCGACGACAGTTCGTGGGAGAGCGTGAACCTGCCGCACGACTGGGCGATCAAAGGGCCTTTCCAGAAAGGCTGGGGCGCTGAAGTCGGCGGGAGCATGGGACGCCTGCCCAGTCCCGGTGTGGCGTGGTATCGGAAGAAGCTGGACATACCGGCTGCCGACGCGGGCAAATCCATCTTTCTCGATGTGGACGGTGCGATGTCCTACGCCATAGTCTGGTTGAACGGCAAGTTGGTTGGCGGCTGGCCCTATGGCTATGCCTCATGGCGCGTGGATCTCACACCGTATGTTGTTCCAGGTGGTGAGAATCAACTAGCGATCCGTTTGGACAATCCGCCCAATTCGTCGCGCTGGTATCCTGGCGGAGGAATCTACCGCAATGTCTGGCTGACCAAGACCAATCCCATTCATATCGGCCAATGGGGAACCTTTGTAACGACTCGCGATGTTTCCCAAAACTCCGCCACGATAGACCTGGAAGTCACCATCGACAACGGCTCCAAAGCAGACGCCACCGTCGGAGCGATCACTTATATTTTCGCCTTGGACGCCGATGGCAACAAAACCGGCGATGCCGTCGCCAGTTTCAAGCCTTTGAAAACGCCGGTTGCAGCGGGCAAAAACGCTAAGGTCAAAGGCTCAATTACCCTCGAAAATCCCCGCCTGTGGGGACCACCGCCCAAGCAGACTCCCAACCTCTACGTTGCGATGACCACCTTGTGGCAGGATGACAAACCAGTCGATCAATACGAAACACGCTTCGGCATCCGCTCACTGCGTTTCGACCCGGACACTGGTATCTACGTCAATGGCAAGCACATCAAAATCAAAGGTGTCAACCAGCACCACGACCTTGGTGCTCTGGGCGCGGCATTCAACACCCGTGCGGTGCAGCGTCAACTCGAGATACTTCGTGAGATGGGCTGCAACGCCATTCGCACGGCCCACAATCCGCCCGCTCCCGAGTTGCTGGAACTGACGGACCAGATGGGGTTCCTGGTTATGGACGAGATATTCGATGTCTGGGAACGAAAAAAGACGCCGCTCGACTTTCATCTCATCTTTCCGGACTGGTATGAGCAGGATTTACGTGCCTTTATCCACCGGGACCGGAATTGTCCCTCTGTCATTATATGGAGCTTTGGCAATGAAGTTGGCGAACAATATACAGGTGAAGAGGGAGCATCCCTGGCGAAGCGGCTTCACGACATCGTGAAGGAGGAAGATCCCACCCGTCCCACAACCATTGGGATAAACTGGGCCAAGCCGAACATGCCTCTGCCTGAAGTCCCCGACGTCATCGGCCTGAATTACCAAGGCGAAGGGATCCGTGACACTCCGGCATATTCCGGGCTCAGAGGGATCCGCACTTCCCCACTATACTCCGCCTTCCACGAGAGATTTCCCAACAAGGTCATCCTCAGCTGCGAGAATGCCGCCGCTCTGAGCACCCGCGGGACATACCTCTTGCCCGTCTTCGATGGAATCAGTGCGCCGGTGAAGGATAGGATGGGCGGGGATCCGAAGAATCAAAACGTCAGTGCCTACGATCTGCATACAGCGGATTTCGGCTCCTCTGCGGACAAGGTGTTCGCCTCCTTGGACAAACATCCGTATGCGGCGGGGGGATTCGTCTGGAGCGGATGGGATTATCTCGGGGAGCCGACTCCCTACTACTTGTCCCGTAGTTCTTATTACGGGATCATCGACCTGGCCGGGTTCAAAAAGGACCGGTTCTACCTGTATCAATCACGCTGGCGTCCGGAACTGCCTATGGCGCACATTCTGCCGCACTGGAACTGGCCGGAACGTGTCGGAAAGATCACGCCGGTCCACGTCTTCACTTCCGGTGATGAAGCTGAACTGTTTCTCAATGGCAAATCGCTTGGTAGAAAGAAAAAGGGTCAATATGAATACCGTCTACGCTGGGACGATGTGAAATACGAACCTGGCGAACTGAAGGTGGTTGCATTCAAGAATGGGGAAAAGTGGGCTGAGGACGTTGTTAAAACTACGGACGAACCAGCAAAGTTGGAGGCATCTGCAGATCGCAACGAGATTCGAGCCGACGGAAAAGATTTAGCCTTTATCACAGTACGGGTAACCGATAAGAACGGGCTTACCGTACCGCGTGCGAATAATACAATCAAATTCGAGATAGATGGGCCCGGCGAGATAGTAGCCACAGATAACGGCGATCCGACAAACTTCGTACCGTTCCCCTCACATGAGCGCGAAGCATTCAATGGTTTGACTTTGCTTATCGTTCGCTCAAAATCGGGGGATTCAGGTTCGATCACTGTTAGAGCAAAATCACCAGGGCTAAAGGAAGCTCGAATAGTTGTTAAAAGTCAATAGTTGAAACAGTTGAGGAGCATTTATGAAAAAATACATTTTTTGCCTAACCATTTCTTCCATTGTTCCCAAGTCATGCTGGACTAATTGAAATTCTTCTGCAAAAATATCTTCAAGTTGATCTAATATATTGGTATCCATAATAGTGTCCTCCAAAGGGTAAATAGGTTTTATTTTTCCCTATTTTGCCCCGCCGGAGGACATTCTTCTACCTACAAACGTGAAGTGCACCCCTGGATGGACCATTTAAAAATGCACGTGACCTGAATATTCAAAACGGTCTGCAAATACCTCTGGCTGTAGATAAATGAAAATCGTTGCCAAAAGTCCATTCCCTTCGACATGCTCAGTGCAGATAGTACAAGTTTTGGCTTACGAGGACAAGGGATTGACGGGTTAAGAATGATTATCAATTAAGTATTAAATTAGCATTTTTTAAAAGAATCGTAATAGTCAAGAATCAAGAGGGCAGTTTCATCAGTAAAAATGCTCTCTTTTTGATTAGAAATACCACTAAAGGTTGAAAGAATATATATTACATCTACCCTTTCAATGTTATAGAAAAGAAAATATGCAGCATCTAACTCAGCCATCAATTTAAGCCGATCTTCCATTTTCCAATTATAAACCTTCGGTAAAATCCGGCGGCCTCGGCAAGAGGAATCATATCGTTGCTGGTACAGGTAAGTTTTAATACACGTTCAGATATCCATTGTTCTAAAGTTTGCTTTTTATTCCAAGGGCAGGCAGCATCATAGAAATCCGGAGTAAAAATAGGAGTTTGCTCAGACAAAAAAATGCGACCAACAAACAATGATCTTCAAATAATTGAGGAAACGGAATATGATTGAGCAATGATGGTCCCTCAAGTATTGAAATAAACGTTACTGACCACTTTCTTGTTCTGAGTTTGTGAGTAGGAATTATAAATATTATTAAGAAACATTTGACAAATCTCAAATCAATATCATACCAATCATAATAAATTATTGCGCTCGACATAGGGACAGCATTTGGTGGCAGGCTCTTATTTCTGTGGCTTATGGGAGTGGTCTAAGGAAAAGTGAGATGCTTAATCTGACATGGCCAAATATAGATTTTGACAAAAACTTAATTTGCATTAGAGCTAAACAGTCGACCAAACAAACGATTGAATGGGAACCTAAAGATCATGAGAACCGTATAGTACCAATGTTAGAGCAAACATCACAGTTGCTGGCTGATCTTCAAGCAACATCAATAGAAGAGCACGCTTACATTTTCATCTTGCCGAAAAGGTTCGCTAGAATTAAACAACGAGAAAAAGCTGGAAAGTGGAATTCAAGAAGTGAGATCATAAACAATGTAAGTCGTGATTTTGATGTTATTCGTCGATATTCTGGAATAGACAGATGTACACTACTTGATCTCAGGCGGTCTGCAATTACAAATTGGGCTCAACATCTGCCAATTCAAGTAGTTCAGCAGTTTGCGGGGCATTCCAACATCACTACAACACGGAAGTATTACCTCACTGTACGTTCTGAGGATATTGTCTCAGCAAGTAAAGCGATGAATAAAATCCTACGGGGCGTGAAAAGAGAGTGACGCAAATGTGGTTTTTTGGCTTTTTTGCTCAATGAAGGTATTGACGGCATGTGTAGGAGGTTGTTATATTTCAAGGCCTTAAAAACTTTTTTGGGAGTGTAGCTCAGTTGGCAGAGCAACGGCCTTTTAAGCCGTAGGTCCTGGGTTCGAGTCCCAGCACTCCCATTTGTTGAACAATTGTAACTGTTCACAGTATTTTATTACTACAGCGCCATAAAGGCTCAAGAATTTGAATATACTCAGTCGATAACTC
>CAYNTC010000212.1:0-4635 GCA_964399795.1 uncultured Pirellulales bacterium
CGCAGACGAATCCAGTTGTAGCCGTGGTCCTTGAAGATTTGCAGGCCCGGCTTTGTCTCGTTGCTGTCTTTAAATTCGGTGCCCCTATCCTCAGCATGTTTGAGAAACGAAAGGTCCGCTCCGATAGCGTAATCGTGGGCATTGGCTAATGTAGCAACGCACAATTGCACGGCTAATAAAACAGCCACAAATTGAAAAATGTTTTGAAGTTTATTTTTCTGTATCATAGCTACACAATCTTTTTTTTATTATTTCTGGCAAAGGTCATTATAATTTGAGCATATCTTCCTGACAAGCAGCGAATTATCGTTAATTGTAGATGTTTCGGTGGGGCAAGCGCTCAACGCAGATCGCACGGCAATGACTAAAGGATTAGCCCCCCAATTTTATTGGGGTCATCCCTTGAATCGATACACAAACCAAATTATGATTTAACACCGTTTATTGGTAATTGATGATTGGTGATTAGAAGCAACGGTTCAACGTGCCCCGACCTACATAGCTTATTCAAATAAAAATCGCTCAGATAACAAAATTACCTAATTATCTTAGGTATTATGACTAATACGTTTATTTCTCCTTTGTAATAACAAGTAATGCGGGACGGGCTCACCATAGGTGGGCAAGCTTTATACTCTGCAAATCCATCCTTCGAAATCCCTAAAGGGCGTAGAACGGAGTAGCTTCCACTCTCCGTAGCTAAGCTTCTGGCCTTTGTCGCTGGGCTTACTACGGCGGAGTAGGCACTACGAAGGACAGGTATCGACGTAGCCCTTCTTCGTAGCAGGTACTTCTAAGGACGAAGCACGAGTTAGCCCACAGATTCTTCTCATTTACGCATTTACTCATCGACTCATTAACGCAATAACCAGGGGCTTATCCCTTGAATCAGCAAGCAAAACAAATTATGATTTAACATCGCAGTAATAAATTAAACCGAGCAAAGTAATAGTTTGTTTTCTTCTATGAGTAGAGTATGGATAATCCTCGAAAAAGCAAAATAAAAAAGCATCGAAAGTGTGGTTTTCGTGCTCGTATGCGGACGAAGGATGGTCGAAAAATAATCGCCGAGCGAAGGCGGAAAAAGAATAGAGGCTGATTACATATGCATGGCCGGCGCAGAGACAGTGGTGGGGCACTCGTCTGGACAGCTCGCTCCGGCGACGCACTACGCAGAGCCGACAAGGCCAAGTAGGAGTTGCAAGCACCACCCTACTTTTGCTGCGAAAGTTGGATTACGTTTCATTATTCAGAATACCTAAGTATCTTAGGTATTATAACAAATATATTTATTTTTTCGTAACCATTCACGGCCTTATATGCTGAATACGCCTACGGCGTATAAATCTGGGCCATTTTACGTCATTGTAAGCGCACTGTAAGGCGTCCCTTAAGCAAAGCGGAGCTGAGCACGGCAATCTCTCTGTTGCAAAGATCTGAGATTGCTTCGGTCTAAAGGCCTCGCAATGACATAAAAAGATGGTTTGCACCCGTGAATAGTTACGTTTATTCTTTGTAATACCAAGTAGTGTAGGCTGGGCACCGCCAAAGGTGGGCAAGCTTACTACTCTGCGAATTCATCCTTCGTAGCCCCTAAGGGGCGCAGAATGGAGTAGCTACCACCCTCCGTAGCTAAGTTACTGCGAAGGACGAAGCACGAGTTAGCCAACTGATTTAATGAATCGGGCAGTCCAGATGTTTCTAATTGGTTAAATAGTATTAGTTCGTAGCCCATCGATTTTTTTGAGCCAAGAGTATGCTTTATCTTGTTGCAACGCCAATCGGTAATTTATCCGACATCACGCTGCGTGCGCTGGAGGTTCTGCGTCAGGTTGACTACATCGCCAGCGAAGATACGCGAAAGACCGGCAGATTGCTCGAACACTATGACATTGAGAAAAAGCCACAGATTTCTTTTCACGAGCATAACGAGCGCCGCGCTGGCAAAAAGATTGTGCGGCTGCTTCAGTCCGGCAAATCGGTGGCGCTGGTCACCAACGCCGGTACTCCCGGCATCTCCGATCCGGGTTTTACGCTCCTTTGGAAGGCGGTCAAGGCCGACATCGATGTCACTATGGTACCTGGTCCGACCGCCTTTGTTATGGCGCTGGTACTGTCCGGTATGCCCAGTCACAGTTTTACTTTTCGTGGTTTTGTGCCGCGGACTTCAAGCAAACGCCGGCGTTATTTTGAAGCCGACAAAGACTCGCCGTACACGCTTGTCTATTACGAGAGTCCGCATCGGCTGCGCGAGTTCTTAGAAGATGCGCTGGATGTTTTCGGCAATCGTTATGCCGCTCTGGCCAAGGAACTAACCAAGATGTTCGAGTCGGTCCGGCGTGGCCAAATCTCCGAGCTGCTCGACGACCTTGAAGATAAACCAAAAGGAGAATACGTTATCGTCATCGAGGGCGCTACATAGCCGTGCCCCAATGGAATAAAAAATATAACAAGACATGAAAAAGTGCAGTGTTTAACTATGCTACCAGTTATATTGACTTTGATACTGTTCTTTAACAACGCTGTTGAAGCGAAGCCTTTAACTAAGGAATCGCCGAACCTTCAATGGGCCAACAAGGTAGGCGCTCAAAAAATGCCGGACAAAGATGAGGTCTTTAACGTGGTTGATTACGGTGCAGTAAACGATGGCAAAACGCTAAGTACCAGAGCGATTCAGGCTGCTATTGATGCCTGTGCCGCTAAAGGAGGGGGTATTGTGACATTTAATTCCGGCGCTTATCTGACTGGCTCGGTCTTTGTTAAAAAGGGTGTGAACCTTCGCATCGACAAAGATGTCACAATTCTTGGCAGTCAGGATATTTCGGATTATCTCGAAATAGATACCCGTGTCGCGGGAATAGAGATGAGATGGCCAGCCGCACTGATAAACATTATTGACCAGAAAAATGTAGCGATCACCGGCCACGGCACCATCCACGCCCGGGGAAAGCCATTCTGGGACAAATACTGGACTATGCGCAGACAAGAGTATGAGCCAAAAGGGCTTCGCTGGGTGGTGGATTACGATTGTAAAAGGCCTCGCACGCTTTTGGTTTCGAGCTCCACAAACGTCACATTAAAAGATATCACACTCAAACAAGCCGGCTTCTGGACCGTGCACATCCTGTATTCGAAATACGTGATCGTCGATGGTATCGTGATTCGTAATAATATCGGTGGCAGCGGCCCGAGTACCGATGGCATCGACATCGATTCCTCGACGTTTATCCTCGTGGAGAATTGCGACATCGATTGCAATGACGATAATTTTTGTTTCAAAGCAGGTCGTGACGCCGACGGCCTAAGAGTAAATCGCCCGACCGAATATGTAGTGATTCGCAACTGCATCTCCCGTGCCGGAGGTGGCCTTATTACATTCGGCAGCGAAACTTCCGGTTCCATCAGACACGTATTAGCTCATAATCTTAAAGCAAAGGGCACCGGCACCGGTATTCGATTTAAATCAGCCAGAACCAGAGGCGGAACCGTCGAAGATATTCATATACGGGACATCGAGATGGACGATGTCGGCACCGCTCTTGAGGTATCTTTGAACTGGAATCCAAGCTATAGTTACTCTTCTCTGCCAGATGGTTACGATGCTAATGACATTCCACTGCACTGGAAGACCTTGCTCGAAAAAGTCGAGCCGCCCGAGCGAGGAATCCCCGAAATCAGAAACGTGCACCTGTCACAAATTACGGTTCGTGGCGCTAAAAGAGCGATATCAATTTCCAGCACAAAAGAATCTATTGTGAAGGACTTTCTCTTTCGTGATGTCGCAATCGAAGCCGGCACCGCGGGCAGGATTTCTTCCGCACAGGGCTGGAAATTCGAAAATGTTTCCATCAAAGCCGAAGACGACAGCCAGCTAAATACCCAGAACTGCGCCGACATGAACCTGTAAGTTATACAGGGTGGGGCTTGGCCCGCCGAATACTGGCTGGTAATTGGTAAATGCGTTAAAGCGTTAATGAGTAGGTTAGAATAACCTATTATTGAATCCATATATCGGCTTAAATTTAAGGCGCAAGAGCTTATTGTGATTGGCATTAGCCCACATTTCTCATACTATTTTAATTTAATGCTCATCACCCAACCTCCAAAGCCAGATTCATTTGCGTCGATGCGTGTGAAGAAGGTGTTATTGGCTTTGCCTTCTGACTTGCCATGCTGTAGCATAGTCGTAGCAGGTCTGGCTTCGGCTGGTGATTGATGAATAAAACAATCTAAGTGCAAAGCATGCCCAGGCTCAATTATTAGACCTCTGGGTTTGTGGTGATGAGAAATGCGGATTATAATAAATACCTAAGAAAGTGTATGAAAAGTTCAATCAGCCTGGTTTCAACCTATGAATCATAAGATTAATCATAGCAATCTGAACCATCGTTTCACTGCTGTCTGTCAAAGACTCATAGTCCTTGCTCAAACGGCGGTACTTACCCAGCCACGAGAAAGTTCGTTCGACCACCCATCGCCGAGGCAGAACCACAAATCCCTTCACACCATCACATCGTTTGACAATCCACAAAATCCAATGACCAAAATCTGCTACCCAATCAATGAGCTTGCCAGCATAACCGCCATCGGCCCAGATCAACGCCAAACGACTGAACCGACCAGCCAGTTTACGCA
>CAYNTC010000213.1:0-4614 GCA_964399795.1 uncultured Pirellulales bacterium
ATCTCTGACATAACAAGATAATTGTAAGTTATAGAGGCGGTTGAAGCAATCAGCCTAAGCAAATCAAAAATTAAAATATAAAATTCAAAAATACATATTAAAATGCAAAATAAAACAGTTCTCTTTAAGAATTTTCATGCGGTGATTGTATAAATACTTTTATTGGGGAGATATGAGTAAGAAGAAATATATATATGACTGGCCCAGACCAATGGTTACTGTTGATGCGGCTGTATTTACATTCATTGGGAGCACAGCGAAGTTGCTGCTTATAAATCGCGGCAGGGAACCCTTTAAGGGTAAATGGGCCCTTCCAGGTGGATTCGTAGATATAGATGAAGAGCTGGAAGATGCAGTGGCGAGAGAACTACAGGAAGAGACAGGTCTGGAAGGTGTAACACTAAAGCAGATGCACGCCTTTGGCAAATGCGGAAGAGACCCACGAGGCAGACAAATTTCAATAGCATTTATGGGTATCGCAACGAAGGGACATAATAAGATAAGAGCCGGCGACGACGCAGCGAGGGCAAAGTGGTTCGATATCGAAAAACTACCAAATGATATGGCATTTGACCACGATGAGGTCGTTAAGGTCGCAATAGCTAAGCTAAAACGCAGAAAGAAATATCGGTTGCAGATAAAAAACAACGCGTAAAATATATTTATGATGCATTGAGTGACTTTCTAAGCTGCTTGTTGAACATGCGCAATTGGATGTCGATAGCACTTAAGGCCCAATCAATGTAATGCAAATTGTGGGCTGGACGATAATGCGCTTCATTCATTAGTCCTCGCTGGATGGTCTTTAAGAATCTGCCAATTGTTTGTGCACTTATTTCCGTGGGCTCAGTGGACCATTTTTTCAATTGTTCATACTGTCTTTGCAGCCTTCGGTTACTTCTCAGTTGCTCAACAGTTAGATAATCGCCAGGATTGTAGTCCAACTGTAGGCCTTTCAGACAAAGAATCAAAGGCTCATAATTTGCCCTTTCTTCAAGACGGATGAATTTGTATTGCTGGATATACGTTGTGGCTTGAGATGGAGGTTTATTTGCGATTTCGTCGCCACCGAGGTACCACTTGCGTTTACTGGTTCTGGCAAAGACAAGCTCCTCGCCATAGCCATATTGGGTGATCTCATCGTGACCCATTCTTGAAACCCAGAGTCCACCTGCTCCTTTGAACTCAGGACCGCCTCCAAGAACAAGCAGACATTTTACAAAATTTAGAGGCAGAACTCTCTGGGTGCCAATCTGGTTTTTACGTAGCTGAAAAGATAAATGCAAACTGTGTGGGGGTATATTATAGAATTTTACAGCTTCATTTATTAACTGATTTAATAGCCAAGGATCAGCTGTAGCCGGCCGGGATAATTCTCCGGCAATGTTCAGTCGACCTGGCGCAAGCTCCAGAAAACCAGAGCGGCGTGCCTGGTCGGTGGAACCGGTATGGTCGTCCACATATCCTCCAAGCTTCCAGGATAATACATCCAAACTAAAGTCATAGAAATACTTGAATCCATCATATATCGGGTCAGATAATTTTTGGATGCTTCTCTGCGGCTCAACGGCTGCAGGACCAAGATTGCTAAGTTCGATTTCGCATCCGAGCGGAACGAGTCCAGGCTGTAAGTTCGACCCGATACGTTCCAGATGTGCTTGAGCGACGCGCGGGGCAAATATGCTCTTCGCTGCACGCACACCATATTTGACATAATCAATAAGGTCATGCCTTTTGTAAGGTATTGTCTTAAAACATTCCTCGATGATCAGGTTAACAGCTTCACTATTAGAGTTTATCATCTGCAAGGCTGCAAGCAAACTAACCGACCGGGCAAAATATCTTTCCGAAGTACGCATGTGCTGAAGCTCAAAACGATATCGCGAGTGAATTTGCTCCTCCAGATGGTTAAGCAAAACTTGCCTGACAACGAGAGTCAGGTAGTTCTTTATGAACGGTCTGGCTTGGGGATCATCATACAGGTGTCGTATACTCGGACGTGGCCTGTCAAGCTCATGTTCGAGGTAATAATCACTAATGGCGTCTGTGTGATAATGGCTCATTATTAAGTCGCGTTCTGTGGTTCCGAGCAGCTCTCTTTCAGCTTGTCGCTCCAGCTCGGCGTCGGTAGTACGCTCGCCCGGGCGGGTACGCTTCTTGAAGAACTTCTCAATTCTTTTTCGCAGCCAAAGCTCGTGTATCAAATTGACATGGAATCTGTCACCGAAGTGCTTTTGCATTGACTCGTGAGTAACCAGATAAGCCTGCGCTTCAACGGTACCATTAGCAGTATTGATCTGAACTGTCTGCCTTTGATAACGCTTGCCTTCGTACCTGTCAATTTCGTCCATAGCGGCGAGAGGGACGTTGTGAATTACAAAACCTTCGATCCTGGAAGATCCGGCTGGGATGGCGTAATAGTAAACGTTATCCGGGCTTACCCTGCGATAGCCTGGCAGAAAAGCAGGTTCGGCCAAGAGGGTCTTATCATCAATTTTCGAGGCTTTTTTGGCATAACTGAAACCACTGACAGACTGGAATATGTCAGGGTCACGTAGAGAACCATAAATAAACAAGTTAAATATAGGCTTATTCATAGGCTGCGATCAGTTAGTTGAACCTGATAATTCACGATCACTATATTGGTCAGTCCTGCTCGATTATTCGGCGTCGCAATTTGATTAGCTCCCAAAACGCGCGACAAATAACCCGAAGACTTGCACCGGTTTGCTTCCCTGCTGTTCTGGGATAATGATGCACGCCTGTCTGCGTAATGCAGTACCCTTTCCGGGTGGCCCGCGCAAGGATTTCGGCATCAATAAGTGCGCCGGCACTCGACAGTTCAATGTTATCAAAAATCTCCTTCTTATACAACTTAAAGGCACAATCGATATCCCGAATTCTGATGCCTAAAAGGAAACAAACCAGTTTTGTCCAACACCAGCCATTGATTCTACGTATGAGGCCGTCCTGCCGGTTTAAGCGATAACAACTGACTACATCGAACCTTTTCATCAACGGCAGTAACGGAGGCATTTCGCTGATATCAAACTGACCATCGCTGTCGGTATAGAAAATGAGCTGCTTTGTGGCTGTTTTGAATCCGGATTGCAGAGCAGCACCATAGCCAAGATTGGTCCGATGGTGAATGACCTTTATCCTATCATCGGTTGAGGCAAGCTCATCAGCTATTTGTCCGGTTCTGTCTGAACTACCGTCATCAACAATGATAATCTCGAAGTCGGTTTTGAGCTTTTGCAGGACTTCATGGGCAGCCCGGATCGTTCGAGGGAGATTATTCTGTTCGTTATAACAAGGGAAAAAAACAGTGATGGAAGTAAATTTTCCTGTATCCGAACGAGTCGAATCTGATAGCTCGTTATCGCTGGTCACAGATTACCACCTTTTGGCCATAATAAGGTCCTCAAGCTCGGCCCGAAATCGCTCTGCCTCAGCAGCGTAAAACTGGGCCGTCTGGCGATCTGCCTGCTGTTGGGCTGCCCTTCCCAGATGAATGCACGCAAATCGAACGGCCTCTAATTTAGAGGCGTAACCGTGCTTTTTGGCGAAAAGGTCCTTGTTCTTCAAGAAGGCTTGGTAATAGCTCTGGCAAAAACTGGTTACGCGGGTTTTTAGCTCGGTGTTTCTTGCGGCAATCAGCGTAATATCGAGCATCGGCGCAGGCGAGGGATTCAGATTGAAGGCCCGAATGGCAAAATCGAGACCTTTCTTCTTCATATCCTCTCTTCTGTCCAAAAGCATATTACGAGCAATAACAAGGCTCTTTATGAACTCATCCGGATAGAGAGTTGTTCCATTAAAGATGCCATTAAAAAGCTTCTTGCCCTGAGGCGTTGTGCAGTCGACAAATAGTTTTTGCTTATTGTTATAAAAGACAAGGCGCCAATTAGAACTGTGCTCAAGGCCTCTGACGAAAGGTTTATTGAATTCTGCTGCAGGAATTAGAACAACCCAAACGTCTCTTGTTTTTAACTGCCGGCCTATCCACTCGCCCATTTCGACATACTCTGTTGAGGTCAGATCACGCCTTCTAAGGCGGGCACTTTCAATAATCGGTCGGACCGAGAAGATATACGTCCAGAGGTCGAAAGCTCTTCGATCATAGGCCGCCTGGGCCCTACCATCCATGAACAATTGCAGAGGCGTCCGGCCTGTATTAGGATCCGGCTCCTGGCCCCATGCGATGAATCCGCCCTCCGTCCAGTAATTGAACATGTTTCCCTTCAGCTTGTTGTCTCTGATAAATTGACAAGCATGGAAAGGTTTGGCGCCAGAAGCGGTCATCCTCATAAAGACGGAATGAAACTCGGAGTCTCTTGGCCATTCATCAAGATAAACATACTTGAACTTTAGGCCCCACCACGTTCCGAAAAAGAGCACAGTACCAGCACCAGCTATGATAAAGAGCGTTTGCAGGATTTTCGGCATTGGCGAGACTACAAGGCAGTTGTACCTGAAGAAATTATGGGCAGCAGAAATTGCACAAATCATCTGGTGAATCAACATAGCAACAATCGGACATGCAGCAATTGCCGCAATTGGAATGAATCTCCGAGAACGAATTGCCATATAAACTGTAAGCGCAGCGATTAT
>CAYNTC010000214.1:0-4592 GCA_964399795.1 uncultured Pirellulales bacterium
AGACAGAAGTCAAAAATAAGATAAATGGATTCCCGCTCCCTTAGGGATAAATTTTGCGGGAATGACAATATTGCACGCAATACGAGACACGATATACGCAATACGAGATGCGAGCGTGGCGGAATTGGCAGACGCGCCAGGTTTAGGTCCTGGTCCCCAATAGGGGGTGGAGGTTCGACTCCTCTCGCTCGCAATTGCATACGTCCAAACGTATGACTAAAGACAGGTGGAAAAGTGAGTTTTAGGGGAGAATAATGATAGACAAGTACTTCCAACTGGAAGAGCATCGGACAAATTTGAGAATCGAGATTCTGGCAGGTGTGACTACATTTCTTACGATGGCATACGTTATCTTTGTCCATCCGAATATCCTTAGCGTCACGGGGATGAATAAGGATGCACTTATAGCGGTTACGTGCATTGTTAGTGCGGCGGCGACGGTTGCCACGGGGATTTTTGGAAAGGCACCAATAGCGATGGCACCGGGAATGGGGCTAAATGCGTATTTTGCACTAACTCTCGTCTCAGAAGGAAAGGTTGGCTGGCAGACGGCACTGGGGGTGGTGTTTCTTTCAGGATTGTTTTTTTTGATTCTAACATTGGTCGGGCTTAGAAAAAAACTGGTCGAGGCAATTCCCGGCGGATTAGTGTCTGCAATATCGGTAGGAATCGGACTGTTTATCGCATTTGTGGGCTTGGATAATCTCGGCTTGGTCCTTAGAGATGAACAAACGCTATTCAGTTTTGGCAGTATGAAGACCACCGTGCTGATAGGCCTGTTGGGATTGGCGGTAATGATTGTGCTTGAAATTGTCGGGATTAGGGGATCATTGTTGATAGGTATTGCAGTAGCGACTGTTATTGGGGCGATTTGTGGTTACGTTGATAGGCCTGAGGGTGTGGTCTCATTTAATTGGAAATTGAGTGAGATTGCTTTGAAGCTTGACATCGTGGGAGCGTTAAAGTGGAGTCTTTTTGGCAGTATATTTATTCTTATGTTTATCGATATGTTTGACAGTATTGGTACATTGGTGGCGTGCTGCGACAAAGCCGGTATGAGGAACGAAAATAACCAGATAAGAGGACTCGATAGGTTGCTGGGCATTGATGCAATAGCAACAATGTTTGGTGCGGTGATGGGGACATCGACTACGACGTCATATATCGAGTCGGCTGCTGGAATAGAACAGGGCGGAAGAACAGGATTGACTTCGGTAGTTGCAGGCGCTATGTTTCTTTTTGCCCTGTTTTTTGTTCCTGTCATAGCGATAGTCCCCAGCTATGCGACGGCACCAGCACAAATTATGGTGGGAATCTTTATGATAAAAGAGTTCAGAAAAATTCCTTTTTCAAAATGGGATGAGTTAATACCGGCGTTGATTATAGTCGTTATGATTGCTATAAGCTACCGCATTAGTGTAGGATTGGCACTTGGATTCATATCCTTTACTGTTATTAAAATTATTTCGGGCAAAGTTAGAGATGTCAAGCTGGCTATGTGGATAATCGCGGTCTTGTCAGTAGTGTTTTTGTTGCTGAGCCAACTATAAGTCCGAGCTTTTGTTATTAGTTCTTCGGTTTGTCAATAGTGGATGCTTAATGCCGCGAGTGGATAAACAGATGCAATAACATCTAAAAGTGGCAGAGCCCTATTGGGCAACGCAAGTTCGCCCACCTCCGGCGGGCTGGTCTTCGTCGGTGTCTCGTAATTCACCCTCACTCCCAAGCTGGGGTCGATTAGTTCTAAGATCCAGCTTTGATATCATATGCCATTAGCGCATCGCCGTGGCGGATGTACAGTCGGCCATTGGCAATCGTTGGATGGGCCCAATGCTCTTCGGTCCCTTCAGAGACGGCGAACTGGCTTACCGGCTCGAAAGCCTCGGGGTTAGGCTTGACCAGATGCATCGTTCCATCTTCTGCATAGACATACAGCATGCCATCGGCGTAGATAACCACGCCTCGCTTAATCGCATTGGAGTTCCACATCACCTTGCCTGTTTTCCAATCCAGGCAGACGAGTCCCTTGTTGCCTGATTGGGCTGTTCCATAGATGTAGCCATCAACTACCACCACTCCGTGCATTTGGCAGTCCAGGATTTTGTCCGTCCATTTCGGCGTCACGCTTAGACCATCATCCGACAAGGCCAGCATTGCACCGCCCGACCCCCCTCCCGAGCAGATATAGATCATTCCACTGTCGTAAAGCGGAGGATTGGGCTGGACACCATGCCGATTCGGGTGTTCATGTTGCCACAATACCTTGCCGGTATCCGGGTCGATTGCGACTAAGGCGTTCTGCACCATGGTGACGAGCAGGCGTTTCCCATTGTGGCGGATGAGCCTGGAGGTGCAGTAGGCTGGTGGCTTGCTAAGGCCCTCTGTTTGCCAGATAGTCTTGCCTGTGTTCTTGTCTAATGCCACAAGTGACGCGTCGGTGCCCCCGGGTGTGCAAATGACTTTGTCTCCGTCCACCTGCACGCACTCGGCAAAACCAAATTTCGACTGTCCGGCTCCGAACTGCTCCAATAGGTCAATCGTTTTGAGCACTTGTCCCTTCGTAGGCTCGAAAGTAATCAGCTTGCCGAAGCTGGTCATGAGAAATATCCGATTGTTATCGATCACTGTTGTACCGCGCGTGCCAGCCCTGGCTGGACCGTGCTGACCTATCTCCGGGCCATAGAGTGACTTCCATTTCGCAGAGCCGTCCATGTTGAAGGCAAACAGATACCCCTGTTCCTGCTCATCCATTCCTGTGACGTAGATAGTGCCATCAACTACTGTGGGCGAGCAAAAGCCCTTGCCGAGTCCCTTCACGGACCAGGCGAGCTTCGGCCCACCTTCGGGCCATTCCTTCAGCAGCCCTGTTTCTGGGAACTTGCCGTCACCGGCCGGCCCACGGAACCGCGGGCAGTCTTCGCCAAAGACTTCCGCACCTAAAACAATCACCACTACAAGCGTTGAAAAAGCCACAATTCTTCTTTCCATGGTCCAACTCCTTTCATATCATAATTAGGGTTACTAATCCCTTTCCGTGCATTGCTTCCGATTATACAGTTTGTGCAGGTTTTTTAACATACCCGTTGTTCATAATTCCGTCTCTAATACCGAGTGCGGGTGCTTAGCTGTGAGGCACATCAACAAGGCGATTGTGTCTATAAGAGAATATGCCGAGATTTGTGTTGTAATACGGCTAAAATTTTGTAACATTCGATTTTTCGCATATAGAATTTATAAGGTTATTTTTGAAAGGATAGTTCAAATGCCAGCTAAGGTGGATGCTGAGAAGTGCAGTGCTTGTGAAACGTGTGTTGACGAGTGCCCCAGCGACGCTATAAGCATGGTCGGCAATAAGGCTGTAGTTGATATTGAGGCCTGTGTTGATTGCGGGGTCTGTATTGACGCATGTCCTGAAGAAGCAATTAGCATGGAGTAAATTCGGTAGGCCCCATCGTCTAGGCAGGACTAGGACACCGGGTTTTCAACCCGGCAACAGGGGTTCGAATCCCCTTGGGGCTATTCGATTAATGATACTTCTTAACATCTTTTTATGGTGTTTGTTTACGTATTGCAGGGAGCGAAGAAGCGTTACGTCGGCATAACTAACAACTTAAGCCGACGATTAGCCGAGCACAGGTCGGGACGCACTAAAAGTGCACAGATCATCGGCCCATTCAAGCTTTTACATACCGAAGAATTTCCTGATTATAGCTCTGCACGAAAAAGGGAAAAGTTTTTGAAAAGTGGACAGGGCAGAGAGTTCCTCGATCGTTTATATCCGGCGACGGGATCCGCCATCGGCGGGTAAAGCAAAAAAGGGGCTTGTTCGCCGAAGGCGAATTCGAATCCGCCTACGGCGGATAAATCCCCTTGGTGCTATTTTTGAGAAGCGAAAGCTTCTCAAAAATGGAGCAGGTGAATAGTAGAAAATAGATAGTAGAGCAGGGAATCTAAAATGTTCACCTGCGGTCGACTGCTGAACTGTTCTACTTTCATGATTAGTGCCTCGTCGTTCAACTCCCTATCGACTTACAACATCGGTTTCACTGGGGCCAGATTCGGTTCGAGACTGTCTCCCAGAAGCTTTTCGTAAATATCTGCCAGCCCCTCGCAGCTACATGTTTGAGCCAGACTATTGATGACTTTTCAAATTTGGAGAGAGTTTTGCCCTGTTCGTCTTTTTTCTGCGGCTGTGATTCGTCACTGCCGCTGGCCTGTTTGCCACACCATGCCATAACGTTCTACAAACCAGTGATAGGTTCTTCTTCGCTAGAGAAGGTCAGCTGTTCCAAATGGTTTTCCCTGCACAATCTCTGAACGCGGAGCTTAGCGTGCTTATATATTTGTTTAGGATTCTGTAACTTCACGAAGGGGCTTCTAAATAAGTTATGACATCGCGGTCATTTTCGGTCTGAGGTTGTTAAATTCGGATCCCGGCAATAACCGCTTCGAATACAAGATTGCCGTTGACAATTCCCTGCGTATTGCAGGTGTACTTTCGGCTCTGGAACTTTTCGATATGGCCGAGCAGATAAAGTCTGTTTCCAGGCTCGACTGCAGAGCGAAATCTTGCTGAGTCTATTCCGCCGAAG
>CAYNTC010000215.1:0-4579 GCA_964399795.1 uncultured Pirellulales bacterium
TATACCTCCATGTTGACAAAGTTTGAGAGCAACATATATCGTAATAGGCGAGCTTTTGACAATCTATTGCAATGGTATCTTACATAGCATATCACGTAAACCAGAAAATTCCATTATAAATCACAGATAAGTCAAAGGCATCTGATTCCAGATCGAGCTTGTTTCCTCCTCTGCATAGTTCTAATCTTTCTAATAGCGTTTTACCGATAATAACACATTGATTCTTCTACTTTTTCTTAAGTGGCGGTGCATCCAAATATGCTGTTGAAAATAGAGTCCGCGCGAATTTGAAAAAGGTTCAGCCATCGTAAGAAAGGTGAACCTCTGCAATTCAATCGGTATAGCAAGGTAATATTGGCATATATATCGAGATATTTTGCCGCTCTTTCATAGCCGGTGGGAGAGCTGGGTAAGGCGGTCCCGGACCCTGTTTACGACGTGTTACGTTACGTAAAGCCATATTTACATAAGTGTTTATATAACAAGCGCTTACGAGAACCCAGCGATTCCAAAATGTAACACAAAATGTTACATAAAAGTATCTCCAGATACCCATATGATGCCCCCGCTATTTTTTACTTTGGAATATAGCACAAGCTGTGCCTATTCGTTTTATCTTTTCAATCTCAAATTTGATCCTGTCTTTTCCAAGACCTCTCAAAGACAAATCTATACTTAAGATGGGTAGATAACATGTGCTTAAGTTGTAGTATAGTTGTATATGATAAAACAAATTTAATCCTTTAGAATTTGTTTGGAAAAGCCTATGCTCCGAAGGTACCGATGGTTTGAAAACCTCCTGCTCAGGCTTGTAGTTTAAGTTGGTATTAAAATCCTATAATGTATGACAAATTAAGAAGTATTTCTCTTGCAGCCGGAAGAACTCAAATTTTTTTTAGGAAACAAGTAGCCGAAGCATTAAGCGCCGAAATATATTTGATAGAATGAATGTTAAAAGCTGTCCATAGTCACGTTAATGAGAAAAAGATAGCTATAACCTGCTATTTTTCTTCTCGGTTGAGAATTGAGACACAGTCAAACTACAGGAGGTTACAATGTTCAAAGATAAAGGGATAATCTGGATGTTGGAATACATCGTTGGAGGTATGCTGGTAATCACATCGTTGACGGTTCTGGGATTTCGGAGGTCTACCTGGGCGGATGCTCATATCTGGGCTGCACATCTATTTGTTATTTCTCTCGGTGTGATATTGATATCCTGCGCCAGTTCAATGCGGCAACGAATACTTCTGGCAAGACGGGTAGATAGACTGGCAAAACGACTAGCAGATGGTTCTCCGTTTTCAAAGGTGGCAGTAACCGAATCTAACTCCTGAATAATCAGTCAAATCCATTTTATGTAAGCCCCAGAAGGTGGCTTTAGTAAGCCATTTTATCTCCGAATCGCCGGGATTTCGGGGGAACCATAGCTCAGAAACTCGCTCATCCTTGGTATAAATCAAGCATACAGGTGATGCTTAAAAAGCTCGTTACGAGAAGGATTGTCTCGGTTGCAAAGTATCGATATTCTTATACCTTTCTATGCCCAAAACAGCACCAGTATTTGTGCTGTATTGTTTCTGATCTATTTATTTTACCTTATCATCAACCCAGACATCATGGAATCAAAGGGTGCAGCCAGAAGTAATTCGTCCTCTCTGAGATTTATACCCGGCCTGGAGCCATTACAGCCGACCGAGACCACCGGAATCCTTCTCATTAAAACATATGCTGTACATTCGCCACATGCTGCTCCGATACCTGAAATGGGAGAATCAACTCTTTGACCGGTCATAGATGAATATCTTTGGACTATTTGTTGAATCTCTTCCGGGTTGCAGATTCTTATTATCACATCCGGTTTGAGATCGTTGGCTGGATAGCCGAAGTAAGCAATGTATTTGTACCGCTGATTCATACAGTATGCTGATTTAAGAAATTTAAGTCCTGTTTCTTGATCCACGGCGTCGGTCCAGCCAATCAGCGTCTGAGCTAAATTTTTTAGGTCTGGCTTCTCAATTCCCAGGTGGAACCTGGCTAAAGGACAGCTTATATTCTCCGCAGGGATATAAAAGGATTCACCTTCTCTGGCTCTGCCAATAAAGTGACAATGCTTATCATTTGTCGTCAATTTGTGTACCGCTTTAGGGATAGTTTGGTGAAAACTTATCCCAATAAGATTTCTTCGCGTGCGAGTCATTGTTATGCCCCTGAAGTGTAAATAATAATATTTTCGGTCATGATGTATAGATTATACGATGGGAGTGTTACAGTCCAGTTTTTGGTTGCAGATTGTACCTTGATACGGTAAGGTCGTTAGTGAAGATAAGCAGCCTGCGTTGTTTTAAAAAACAAGACAAATGAGGAACTAAATCATGGATATATGGCCTGTTAGAAGCCAAGAACAGCGGATTTTAGAGTATTGGAATATGGACAAGAACCTGAGATAACACGCCTATGCGGTTGAGGCGGCAATGAGGCCATGCCATTCAATTTAGGGCCGATCATGATAAATGGAGTATTGTAGGTCTGTTTCACGATTTTGATTATGAAGAAAATGCAAAGGAACTTATTTAGCGACGTATTGCAAAATGCAAGCCTAAAGCGTGTCTGAGAATTTAGAGCTTTAGTTTTGGAGATTGCTGCTGTGGGTCTGATCAAATTGTAAATTCTGGCTGACTTTGCTTTAAAATACAAGTAAAGATGATAATAGTAAAATGCGCTAAATGCAAGGGCAAAATATTTAAGTATGTGAAAATCGGAAAAGGTAAATTATGGCACTGTTGGAAGGATAGAATAATCGAAGATAGCTCGATTCGAGATGGGGATAAAGTTAAATGTCAATGCGGTAATTTAGTCGGGATTGAACAAGGTAAATGGATAAAGATGAAACAGCATTCGTTCACATACTCAGGAGCATTAAAGAAATGAAGGAGGTAAGGTATAACCGCACCTAATGTGGTGAGTATTTGTAAGGGCCATTTCACAGAAAGTTGCTAAATGGGAAGTTGGCTATTTAAGATATAAAGATGGAAGTATTAGTTGGTTCAGAAAACCCGGTTAAAATAGAAGCAGCCAGGGAAGTTTTCTCAAAATATTTTGGTCGAGTAAAAGTAACTGGGTCTGGAGTTTCCAGCAAGGTTTCTGCTCAGCCAATCGGTGAAGAGGCCTTTGAAGGGGCAAAAAATAGGGCTTTAGAACTAAAAAAACTCAACGAAGAAAAAAACTTAAGGGCTGATTTTTTTGTTGGAATTGAAGGAGGAATCATAAAACTCTATTCAAGGTGGTTTGCTTTGGGGGTGGGATGTGTAATTGACAATCAAGGAAGGATCGGCTACGGCGTATCGCCTTACTTTGAACTTCCAGAAAGCATTGTAGAGCAGCTTCTCTCAGACAGTGAACTTGGGGAGGTAATGGAGCAGATAAGCGGAAGGGATAATATAAGACAGAAAGAAGGAGCGATAGGTATCTTAAGTAAGGGAATAATGGACAGAAAGGACCTCTATATCCATTGTTTAATTGTTGCTTTGGTTCCCTTCTTAAATAATGAGTTATATTTTTAGCTATGCACATTGAGATTATAGGGACTGAGTCGTTGGGGGTTCGTGGGCTTTCATGTAAAATCGAAACCAAAGAGCGTAAGATATTAATCGACCCGGGAATAGCATTAGGTTACAACAGGTATGGATTACTTCCTCATCCTTTTCAAGTAGCACTTGGTAAGGTGATTCGTAAAAGAATCATATCAGCATTAAGATGGGCTACTGATGTTGTATTTAGTCATTATCACGGCGACCATATTCCTCTGGTTGATGCCAATCCGTATCAACTTAAAGCAGGACAAATAGCCAACCTACAGCAGGATATTCGATTCTGGGCTAAAGGTTTGGCTGGGCTTTCTCGAAGTATGAAAGTCAGGGCTCATTCTTTATGTGTTGTTTTGAAAAAGGGCTTGCCTAACGCTGAAGGAATAAGCGATGGCCCCATGGCTTTTTCTGGAGCCGTACCTCACGGCCAGGCGAATAACCGTTTTGGGCAGGTAATGATGACTAAAATCGAGGATGGAGGACAAGTCTTCGTCCACGCCTCCGATATTCAACTACTTGATAGAAAAGCTATTTTAAAAATATTACAATGGCATCCTGATATAGTACTGGCTTCAGGTCCTCCTTTATATTTGCCTCAATTATCAAACAGGAATCGAGATATTGCCTGGAAAAATGCAGTATCTTTATCTCAGACAGTGGACACTTTGATTCTCGATCATCATATGATTAGGTGTAAAGAAGGAATCAAGTGGTTAAATCGCTTGTCTTGTGAAACAGGGAAAAGGGTTGTTTGTGCTGCTGATTTTATGAAGAAGCCCCGACTTTTACTCGAGGCCTGGAGGAAACAACTGTATAAAGATATGCCTGTGCCAAGAAATTGGCACCGGGATTATGCACAAGGCAAAGTAGATGTTGGACCTTATCGAAAATGGCGAGGCTATAAGGTGTAACATAACCAAGAGCAAAAGGTGTAAAAATGGGTGTGCCAAGTAAAGCTAATACAGGCAAGCCGGACAATCCGGCACGGCTAA
>CAYNTC010000216.1:0-4529 GCA_964399795.1 uncultured Pirellulales bacterium
TAATAGTGGATTTCGAGATAACGGCTCCGAGACAAATCAACCTTCATTGTGAAACAGCAGTAGGAGACGTGAAGGTATCAGATATCTCCGGCAGAATAAAAGCGTCTGCAGATGTCGGCTCAATTACATGCAGCCAAGTTATGCCTCAGCTCGAGCTTGAAGTGGGTGTTGGAAACATTAAAGCAGGTTGTTGTGACACTGTGGACGTTATATGCGATGCAGACCTCAAGACAGACGTAGGCGATATCAAGTTTACATGCCCGACTCAACTATCGGCTCAAGTAAAAGCCTCAGCAGATGTTGGCTCGATTCATACAAATGTGCCAATCACAATAACCGGCGAGATCGGTGGCTGGCCGGTCGGAAAGTCACTCACTGGCACAATAGGTACAGCAGCAGGAAGGTTGCACTTAAAAACAGGGGTAGGCTCAATAGTAATAAAGTAATTCCGGCATGAGTCGAGTGCCGAATTAGACGAGTCTTTTTGATGATACCATTGATGACGTATGCATTTATAACTACGCCCTCAGTGAAGGCGAGATTAAAAGCATTTTGCAATGAAGGCAAACGAAAATAGCAAGTGAAAACCTTTAAATTATGGAGTAATAGATCATGAAGAAAAAAATATTATTACTGATCATTTTAATGTGTCTTTTCTCGCCTCAAATCTTTGCGCAAGGGCGTTCCATTAAAGACCTTCCTCAGCCGGATTGGAATTTCAAATTGCTCCAGGCGTTCTTTAAGACGGCTGAGTTTGTGTTTGTAATAACCGATGTTGAGGATTCTGTAACATACAAGGATATCTGGACGCTGTGCAAGAAACGTTCGATGCCGAATGTCAGAATTGTTGTGAAGCATGAAAATCAGCTTACTAAAGACGATTACGATAAACATATGCTTGTATGTGGACCGATCCATTGCTTCAAGAAATGGGACGCTTTTGGTCTGCCCATAAAACGAATTCAGGATGGTTTTCAATTCGGTCCTAATTCCTTCGATGATGCGAATGACGGGATATTCTTCATCAGTAGCGATACGACACGAGTTGCATACACAGGAAATACACTCAGTCCAATATATGGGCTTCTTAGAACAATAACTGGATTGTATCAATATACGATTGTTCAGAATAGCATCCCTGCGCACTTTGGAAACTTTGTAAGAGGCCAATTTAATTCACGCGGACATATTGATTTGAGAAAGGAAAGGAAAACATATCTCAATCGTACGACGACTTCCAGGCACTATGTTTTTCATTATTCCGACAAAATAGCTGATACCAGCAAGTTTAATGTAAAGGCAAATCATTTTGATCAATACTGTGATGAAGCGATTGCCAGGCTTGAACTTGAGCAGCCGGATTATAAAATCCATTGCTATATTTATGCCGATGAGAACGAGAAATTCGTTTTGTCAGGAACGCCCGGTCCCGGAGGCGTTACGTACGGAAAGGAGATTCATACGTTGGGTTTTGACTTTATTGAGCATGAGTCCATTCATGTGCTTTTCAACTACGCGGTTGCCCAGCCCCACAATAACTTTTTCAACGAAGGAATCAGGCAGTATTATGAATACATAACTGATGCAAAAAGCCTGGCAGCAGGCAGGAAAACCGTCAGGAAATATCTGAATGAGCCGATAGAGAAATGGGCAAATGGTTCGATATACTTTTTCGGCACGCCTACTGAAAATAGATGGCCGGTGGCTTATCCTGCTTCCGGGCTTTTCGTCAAATACTTGATCGACAATCATGGGCTGGACAAGTTTAAACAATTTTATGGAAAGCTCGATGTAGAAGCCGGATTTCTGGAAGTTTATGGAAAACCTCTTGCAGATATGGTTAAAGAATGGAAAAATTCTGAATCAGCATGACACTACCGGGATAGTCTTATTGACGATATACATGTTTATAACTATGCTTTCAGCGAAGACGATATTTTGGCCTTAGTTAAGGAAAACTAAGCAGATAGAGTATGAAGACCAAAGCGAAGATGAATGGCGGTTTTAACCAGATGCGGTGGGTAGTATTGCTGTTGGCGGTAGCGGTAATACTGCCCACTTTGTGTTTGCTCTGGTTTATGAGCCGGGCGGTCAAGAACGAGCGACTGGCGGTCAGGCAAAAACTTTCTGACATTTACAGGCAGCGGCTGGGGACACTAAGCAATAGGATTGATGAACTTTGGTCAGCTCGAATAGAAATTCTCGAACAACAAGCAGCTATGGAGCGCCGGCCTGTCGAGATGTTCGAGAGGCTTGTGGGCAGAGAAAGCACGGAAAGCAGCTCAAAGATATGTGATGCGATTATCATCTTCGACAGTAATGGAAAGTTACTTTATCCGGTCACCGGAGGCGGAGAACCCCCAGCAGGATTTTCAGATGAGTTAAACGAAGCATGGGGCGTTGAATTTAACTTAGAGGATTTTGCCAGAGCTGCAAGGTTATATGAACAGATCGCCGATTCTATCGTTGACGACTACACCCACTACAGTGCTTTAATGGGCAAGGTCCGCTGTTTAAAAAAATTAGGAATAATTGAACAGGCCCTTGCCCTGTGCGAGAAAATAGCTTATGGGCAAATTCCTGAAAACATAAGTTCATCCTCCGCAGCTCTGATTGCTCGAGCAAGAATCCTGCTCATAAATCTGAAGAGTGAAACCAAAGACGGTCTCAAACGGTCTGATCTACAAAACTTGATAAATTCTGCTATCGATAGCACTCCACGCGGCGATAACGGGTTTTTACCGATGCCATCGGAGACAAGGGTTTTTCTTCTGAGTAAAGCAATTGAAATTGTAAAACAAAGCGAATGGGCTAAAGAACTGCAGCCGCAAGTTCTGAAGGCAAAGGAGCTGCTTTCAGCCGAAGAATTAGCCGTAAGCGTTCTTGACAGGTACTATGTCGGAGTGGTGTCAAAACCTTGGTCTGAAGATGATGAACTCAAAATGGTATCACTACTGCGTGCAACACTAGACACGATTGAAGAATTTAAATGGGGTTGGACCGAACAACTTAAGCGACAAATATCTATAATATTAGGTTTATCTCAGACCAGGCAGACACAAGCTGTTGGCTTTGGCTGGCCTGCATTTACAGCGCCATTTAGTTCTTGGCCCGAGAATAGCCTTCGCAAGCTGGATCTGCTGAAAGAGGTTTATGGGATATATCACAAAGCTGGCGACAAGACATATTTATTATTACATAAAGCAGACAGGTTCAATTTTGACTTCGATGTATGTGGGCAAGCCCTCAAAGAATTGGGTGTTTCCTATAGAATAACAGACAATCTTGGAATGTACGCCTGCGGCCTGGAAAATCCGGAAAAACCAGCTTTTCTCAGAAACACGCTTGGGCAATTCTTTCCAGGTTGGCATGTTGAAATTCATTTTAAGGATTTTGATATCTTTGAAAAAACGGCAGGCAAGCAAGCTGTTGTGTATATGTGGACGGGATTGCTAGCCATTGCCATAATGATCGCAGCCGGTTTGTTAGCTGCACAGGTTGTAGGAAAACAGATAAAGATAAACAGGCTCAAAAACGATTTCATTGCTACAGTTTCGCACGAATTAAAAACACCGCTGGCCTCAATGCGTGTCCTTGTAGACACTCTATTGGAAGGTAATTACAAAGACCAGCAACAGGTTACCGAATACTTGCAGCTAGTATCAAAAGAAAATGAAAGGCTTACAGGACTTATCGATAATTTTCTAACCTTCTCCAGGATGGAGAGAAACAAGCGAGCCTTTCGACTTGTTCAAACGAGCGCTAGTTCCATCGCCAAAGCAGCAGCGGAGGCTGTTAAAACTAAGTTTAATGATGGACGGTGCAAATTTGAAATAGACGTCCAAAAGGACCTGCCGGACGTTCTGGCTGACCACGACGCGATGGTGACAGTACTTGTGAACCTGCTCGATAACGCTTATAAATATTCTCATAATGACAGGCACATTAAGTTGCAGGTTTTTAACGAGGCTGGTTCGGTTTGTTTTCAGGTGACTGACCAAGGCATGGGCATGCCACGTCGATCTATCAGAAGGATATTTACGAGGTTTTATCAGGTAGACCGCCGTCTCACACGAAGCGTCGAAGGTTGTGGATTGGGTCTTAGTATTGCTAAATTTATCGTCGATGCCCACAAAGGTACAATCTCAGTTGAGAGCAAACTCGGTGAAGGAAGCACTTTTACTATTAGACTGCCGGCTTATAATTAATCTATAGGGGAAAGGATTACTCGATGAAAAGCGTACTGATAATTGAAGACAATCCGGCCATGTTGCGGGGCCTGGAGGATAATTTCGAGCTAAAGGGCTATCACGTAAAGACCGCTCAGGATGGCGAGCATGGCCTAAAAGCTGCGCTTGCTGAGAATCCAGACCTGATTATACTCGACATTATGCTACCTAAAGTTAATGGCTATGAGGTATGCAGCCACATCCGCGAGAAAAAGCTTGATATGCCTATAATAATGCTTACCGCAAAGGACCAGGAATCAGACGTTATACTTGGGCTGAATCTGGGCGCGGATGACTACG
>CAYNTC010000217.1:0-4517 GCA_964399795.1 uncultured Pirellulales bacterium
CCTGCCTTGATCTAATACCTGCTTTTACAATCGAGGGAAAAGTTGACAAGATGACCGACGTCCTTGTGCCAGGCAAGATGATAAATATGGGCCAATGCGTCGTTGTGGGAGGAGGCCCTGTTACAAATGCCGGTGTATCTATCCGCAGGCTCGGCGTAAAAACCGAGCTGATCGGCAAAATCGGAAACGATGACTTCGGCAAAGAGATACTCAATTGGTACGAAGAGCACGAAGGCCATTTCAAGGGGATCAAAATGGTCGATGGTGAATCGACGTCGTATACCATTGCGATATGTATCCCCGGCATAGACCGATTTTATCTGCATCATTGCGGTGCAAACGACACCTTCGGCTACGATGATATGGATTTCGACCTTGTCGGGCGTGCGAAACTAATGCTCTTTGGTTATCCGCCCTGGATGAGAAAGCTTTATGAAAACACCGGTCGACAGCTAACGAAAATCCTGAAAAAAACCAAGGAATTAGGAGCTACAACTGCGCTCGACCTGTCACTACCTGATGTAGATAGTCCAGCCGGCCAAGTCGACTGGCTGGCAATTCTTAAAGACTGGGTTCCACTGTCGGATATTATGGTGCCCAGCGCAGAAGAAATTTTCTACTTCCTTTATAAAGAAAAATTCCTGGAGAAAAAGGCAAAACTTGGACCCAAGGATAGCGTCCTCGACCATCTGACTGTAAAAGAGATATCAACCGTCGGAAATGATTTAATAGAAATGGGTACGGCAATAGCCATGATAAAATGTGGCCACAGAGGATTATACGTCCGGACCGCAAATCAGGACCGCCTGAAGAAGTTAGGCGCCGCAGGTTGTCCCGCTTTTGAAAACTGGGCTAATCGCGAACTCTGGTTCCCTGTTTACCAGGAGGAAAAATTTGTAGGAGCACTTGGTTCCGGCGATTCGGCGATTGCGGGATTTCTCTCTGCCTTTGTCTGGAATCACTCCATCGAATCTTGCTTAAGATATGCCAACGCCGCTGGAAGTATGAACGTTACTGTTCCTGATGGCCTTACCTGGAACAAAGGCTTCGATGACTTAACCAAACGAATCGAATCAGGGTGGAAGACAAAAGATTTGCAGATTAACGAGCCTGGCTGGAAGAATGAGCGTGAATTCTGGATTGGGCCTGATAACCGTGGTAAATGGGAATCATAAAAAATAAAACGGGAGATAAAGATGTCAAAAGCAAAAGTAAGCACAAAAACAAGAGACGCATTTGTCAGTAAGAAATTAGCAAAAATGAGCCTGGAAGAGAAGGTCGGCCAGCTTTTAACGTTTACCTGGCGCGGCGCAATGATAACGCCGAGCGGAATTGAACAAATCACAAAATTGCAATGTGGTGGACTTTGCCTGGAGCCATACGCGCTTGAGACCTGCAAAAACCTCTATTGGGGCAATTCCCAGATAGACCCGAATTTCAAAAAACCGAAAGGTTATTTCACCATATCGAATACTTATTTTGCCGGCAAAACCTTCGGCATCAGCATAACGCCGGGAGAATACACAAAAAAGCTAAATGAACTACAGAAAATCGCGATGGCCAGACCCTCCGGCATTCCTTTGCACATGACCATTGACATGGAAGGCGATTTCAAAAACGATTATATGGCAGGCGGCATTCGCCAGTTCCCCTCACAGATGGGTCTGGCCGCCATCGGTGACCCCAAATTGACCTACAAAGTCGCCAATACCCTCGCAAAGATGTGCAGCAATATAGGTATAACTCAGTTTTACCATCCGGTTTGCGACTGTAACACAAATCCCAAAAACCCGGAAATCGGCATACGCTCCTTCTGTGACAACCCGAAAGTTTGTGCCGAGCACGTGGCCGCGGCCGTTAAAGGTTATCAGGACGCCAACGTCGCGGCAACCGGAAAGCATTATCCCGGCAGAGGCGCTTCCGGAACCGATGCACACGACGTGCTCGAAGTTCTTAACCTAAGCAAAAAGAGGATGAAAGACGTTGATTTGGTCCCGTTTAAGGCGGCTATAGATGCAGGCTGCATGGCCATTATGACCGGACACTCCGTTTACCCCGCCTATGACGATAAATTCCCCACGACTCTGTCGGAAAAGATCATTACAGGTCTTTTAAGAGAAGAGCTCGGATTCGAGGGCGTTATTGTTTCCGACGCTATCGGCATGGCTGCCATCTTGAAAAAATGGCCTCTGCCACAAGCTTGCGCGATGGCAATAAAGGCAGGCTGCGATACGATACTCTTAAAAGCCGATGATGAATCGAGGTCGCAGTGCTTCTTTGGAATTAAACAGGCCGTCGAAAAAGGCGAGCTTTCTGAAGACAGGGTCGATGAGGCTGTTACGCGTCTTTTAAGAATGAAGTACGACCAGGGCTTGTTTACAAAAGCGGGGAAGATGGACCCCAAATATGCGCAAAGCTATGCGCTGAGCAAACAAGTTGTAGATTTCTCCTGGGATGTTGCCAAAAAGGCTCTCTTAATAATGCGCGACAACAAAAAATTGCTGCCTTTGAAAAAAGAAAAGAAAATCCTGGTCATCGAGCAGCGCATTCCTTACGAATTTTGCGGAAAAGACCCTTATATGCACACGCACATGTTCTGCGAGCGAATGGTTGAGCATTCGACAAATTTAATCCTGACCGATACGGAATTTTCCGCCTTTGACGAAGAGATTAAAGAATGCCTGCAGCTTGCCAAACAAGCCGACCTCGTGGTTATGACCAACTATTACGCCCGAATCGTCAAGTCAGGCAACAATCAACTGCTGGCTCAGAAGCTCAAACAAGCAGGGCACAAAATTGTTGTCGTGACCAACTCTCCATATATAGAAGGCACTACAAAAGAGGCTGACGCCGTTGTCTGTCATTTCTCCGGCACGCCCGATTCGATAAGGGCCTCTGCGGACCTGCTCTTTGGAAAAATCAAGCCTCGCGCCGCGACCAAATGTCCGGTGAAGCTTAGCGGACAGAAAGCGTCCTCTGTGAAAAAGACAGAGACGAGAAAGCTGAAACCGCCGAAGAAACATACTTTGAATTTATCATATTGTTAACCCCGTGAGATAGGCGAAGCCACTATCTAATGGGGTGAACGTGGACCTGTCCGCCGAAGCTTCAGCGAAGGCGGATTAACGCGGACTTATCCGCCTATGGCACAGGACACAGAAATTTTTAGTTTAGCCCTGCCATTACTATGGCAGGGTTCATTTTTTTGACACTGACCTGTCCCCCGATTTGCCCAGCGTAACTTAAGCGAAGTCAGGAGATTTATCGAAGGGGGATTAACATTGACTTTTTTTGCCACGAAATGATTATCACAAAATGTTTGAAAAAGGTCTTAATTTTTATCGCCAATAGCCTCAAGCTGAAACTGTTGGTTTGTGTAAGATGAAATTTCATAGATCCGCTTCTTTAATGCTCAAATCTTGTAGTTCGTTTGCTATAGTATTTAACCTGCTACGTAAAAATTTGTCCGCATCATCTTTATCAAAAAAATCAGGATGTCCCCAACAATCGTACTGATTTTTAAGTTCTGTAAGCAAATCCCTTATTTTTTTAGGATAGTACAGATAGTTTGGAAAAATCTTTTCATAAAAATCGGTTTTCATAACTCGTAAAAAATCTTTTGACATATCGTTGGTAGGGTCGCAAAAAATATGCTTTGAAAAATGCAAAAGGTTTTTATAAGCTTCAATTCTATCCCTTTCATGCATCTTCAATTTTTCTAATCGAACATTGCCTCTATTCGTTAAATACGTATTGATTAGGCCAATTGCGCCTCCTAATATTGTACCAAGAATACCAAGCCCCATACCAATCAAAGTGTAAGTAGCCTCATTCATATTAATTACCTTTCATATCACCTTAAACTCTATCTTTTTCCACCCACATTTGCAGGGTAGTGTTTGTTTTCAATATGTATTTATAATCTATTCTCCTTCAACCGCCCTTAACTGTCAAGACCGCCCAGGCTGAAAACATTGAGCAGGTGATAGTAGAGGTTGGAAGGAATACTATCTGACTAAGACACTCAGCAGCAGTCAAATCCGTGTCAAAAAAGCTTGAAAAGTAGGATAATATTTGTTATCATTCTGCTTTTATTTCGACACGGATTTAATCTATTAGATAGGCCAAGCCGTCATCTAACGGATTTGACAATGATTAACACTGTTTTATTTTTAACTTTTGCCTTTTTTGCTTTGTAATTTCTGTGCTCTCCGCCACATGCGGATAAGTTTGTGGCAACAAAATAAGAACCCTGCCATAAATGGCAGGGCTAAACAATAAGAATCTCTGTGTCTTAAGAATGTGTTCGTGAAATAAATGATTATGTCTGAAACAGAGGAGATGTTATATGCCAAATGCACAGCATGCCTTACGGCAGGAAAGTAGCTTAAAAATAAGCGATGTGTTTACAATTTCAGGAGTACAAATATCTGACATTTACGTCAAAAATAAAATGACGGTTCATTTTCAGGGAATGTCAAAAACCCTTCAATTCCCTCATACCATCGCCCTTGCCG
>CAYNTC010000218.1:0-4510 GCA_964399795.1 uncultured Pirellulales bacterium
GCCCGTGCGGCCGATGGTAGTCCTTCGGGGCGAGAGTAGGTCATCGCCAGGATTTTTTTGTTTAGTCGATAGTCGTTAGTATTTAGTATATAGTTACTAGCGTTGAGCAGGCAGGGACAAGTTAATGAAGACCGAGTGAGAAATTGCTCGGCCTTTTGCTTTGCGTGAATCCACATGGTATTGACAAAACCTATCAAGTAAGCGACATTAGCAAAATAAAACAAGAGCAAACAATAAAGGAAACATGAAAAATAAACAAAAATATCACCATATAGGAATTCCGACGCGGATTCCAAGAGAAGATGGTGAAAACGGTTGCTCATGTTGCTTTTGTTGTAGATGACATTGAAAAGGCAATTGCCGGTAAGAACGTTATCATCGAACCGAATAGTCCATATGACGGCATAAAAGTAGCATTTATCGAGGATAATGGCGCACCAATCGAATTTTTACAGTTTGAAAAATAAGGTAAACGCCTGTTCACATTTCGAACACAGAAGCTAAGCCCGTGCGGCTGATGGCAGCCCAATAGGGAAATTAAAAATCAATCCGCCTTCGTTAAAACTACGTCGGACAAGAACGCAAAAAGCAAAATTAAGGAAGTCATCCAGCACTTAAAGTTTTTTAGTGCTGGATCTCGCAACTTTGATTTTTTATTTTCAATGTTTTATTTTTTAGTGCGGAGCAAGCAGTACAAGTCCCTCGACGGAGTTTATTCTGAGCGTAGTCGAATGGACTCGGGATAAAATTTATAAAGGCCGATTCGCTAAAAGGGGTCGGCCTTTCCTTTTTACAAAACCCCCAACGTAAAGTTGGGGGCTAAACTTTGAAATTCCCATACAGATGGTTAGCCCTCAGGTTTACCCTGAGGGTTATTAAATTCTTCGCCCCTTCGATAAAGTTTACCCTGAATCTGTTGTATCGGGTTTCATGTGAGGAACTTTTAACATCATGAACAACCGAGTAGCCATACTATCTACAGCTGGAATATTGTTTGGACTCATTGCTATATTTGAAGCATTCGAGAATTATAGAGGATAGGTGCTCGATGAATTTGTAAGTTGCTCAAATGTGTCTGGCAGATGTATAAATGCATCGATATAATTCGGATGTAGACTGGATGCTTAA
The DNA here is from genome assembly GCA_964399795.1 of uncultured Pirellulales bacterium. Taxonomy (GTDB): domain Bacteria; phylum Planctomycetota; class Phycisphaerae; order Sedimentisphaerales; family Anaerobacaceae; genus CAYNTC01. The sequence goes on from CAYNTC010000218.1 coordinate 1,129, forward strand.
CCAAGCTCAGAATGATAACTTTTTTGTTTTTAAGATATGTGGGATTCGCATTTAGGAGGTATCAGGCATGATAGTTAATGTAGGAAATTGCGTGTTGGAGTTGATAGAAGGTGATATAACGGAAATACAGACCGATGCGATTGTGAATGCTGCGAATGCTCATCTGACATTGGGAGGCGGTGTGGCTGGGGCAATAAGAAGAAAAGGCGGGCCGAATATACAGAAAGAATGCAACAAAATAGGTGGTACATACGTAGGAGGAGCAGTTATAACGACAGGCGGTAACCTTAAGGCAAAATATGTGATCCACGCAGTTGGGCCTCGAAGGGGGGAGCCAAATGAAGATGAAAAGCTGCAAAACGCGACCATTAACTCGCTTAAATTAGCTGACGAACATCAACTTAAAAGCATTTCGTTTCCTGCTATTAGCACTGGTATATTTGGATTTCCAATTCAGCGGTGTGCTGAAATTATGCTCAGAAACACAATTGAGTATCTGAAAGGCAAAACCAGCCTTGAAAAGGTGGTCTTCTGCTTGTATGGGCAAAATAGCCATAAAGTTTTCGAGAATCAGCTCAAAAAAGTGATGGCCAAATAAGCAAGGTAGGGCTGGACAAAGAAGACTATTTTTTTTGATTCGCAGCAATCTAATTATGGTATAATTAATAATGGTAACTTGTGGGTCATTTCACCTGTAGAAGAATCTATATATAATTTATTTTCGTTGAGTCAACAGGCTTTACGACTCAGGGAACAAAACAAGAGACTCCTTTCGTAAAAGTATGGCGATGGAAACCAAATTCAATGTCTTCGAGATACTGGAGATAGCCGAACGGATTGAACACAGAGGGGCTACATTTTACGTTAAGATGGCGGAATTGTTTACCGACCCTGACCGCAAAGACATATTCTATAAGCTGGCTAATTGGAAGGCCAAACACGAAAAGCTCTGGATCCGTATGAGGAAACGCTTTTCGGACAAGACCGGGGAATTTGGGACCTTTGATCCAGACAATTATGTTCTTTCAAATCCGGAGGTGATGGCAGGGCTTACATGGTTCGGCACAAAGCGATCTGGAGGCCGAGCACTGACCGGCAAAGAAAGCAAAGAAGAAATAATAAGAGACGCCATCAGACGCGCAAATGAAGTGATAATATTCTATCAGGGCTTAAAAGACTTCGCTCGTGAACCGGCAAGCGAAGATACCATTGATAAAATTATCAAAGAGGAAAATCAGCAAATTCGTTTGCTCATGGAAGAGTTGGAGAAATTGTAATTCAAAGAACCTCACAGTTTATTTTCTTACCACCTTCTTCTGCGTATAATTCCTATCAAGTTTGAATTTGCATTTTGTTAGTAAGTACTATGCGGGATTGGTTCAGGAGCTTTTATGCTCCTGGATTTTGGGGAGTTCACCGGCAAGCAGTTTTCCTATGGGCTTGAGGGAATCAAATTGCATAAGGACGATTCTGATAACCGCAGTAACCGGAACAGCCAGGAACATTCCAACAATTCCCCATAGCAGGCCCCAGAACGACAGCGCCAGCAACACTATGATTGGATGCAGATCCAATCCTTCGCCCATCAATTTTGGCTCGACTACATTACCCAGCACCATCTGAATCGTGCCTGGTATTGCAAGCACAAGGATAATGGGCCAGAAACTTTGAAACTGAGCGACGGCGATCGGGATTGGCAAGAGGGAAGAAATAACGGAACCGATGTTAGGTATGAAATTCAACAGAAAGGCCAGCATTCCAAAGACACCCGCCAGCTCCAATCCTATTATGGCAAGTGAAAGCCAAACCAATAAGCCGGTGACCACAGAGATTGCAACTTTTGTAGCGATATATCGGCGTATTTTCTGATCAATATCGGCATAGACTCCGGAGCGCACAACGTGAGGATTTCGCCCCGCCAGTAAGAAAATAACAAAAATCAGGACGAAGAAAACGCCCGATATCAGACCGATGACAGTACCCAGGGTGTTGGTCAGTAGGTTGAATATACTGTTTCGCATGTCGGTGACAATTTTGTCGGGTTTTAAGTCCATACCCAGGTCTTCAAGGCGCGTAAAAGCAGTCTTAGCAAGACTGGCGAAACTGTCGCTATATCGGCCAGCAGTTGAAATGATTGTCTGGATAGCCTCACTGATGAGTAAAACTACAAGAGCAATGATGACTATGACCACTAACATAGTGACTGTAACAGCAATCGTACGTGGAAGCCTAAGACGTATGACTTGAAAATCTAAAATGGGTGAGACAAGTGAAGCGACGAAAAGTGCAAGTACAAAGGGGATCATAACGGCCCGAGTATAAGCCAGCGCAATAGCCAGGGCAACTACCGCAACTATTGCAAGAGATCCGGTAATCAACCACTTGCTTTCACTTGCTCGATCAGGCATATATCTGTTTTCTTTCGTTTATTTTTGTTCAGTCTATCAGCGACACCGAATAAGCAAGTTGCTGTTTATATTAAAATCTGGAAGGTTCACTTTTAAGTCTTGAAGAAAACGTAGACCATCCTTCCAATATCCTGCTGTAGGTTTCAGGTTCGCATTATATGCTATAAAATATTGATTGATATTGCGAACTAAAAGTTCTCTAAGATACTTGCTCACCATAGAAGCAAGAGACACCGACAGGCAACTCTCGTCGGCATCAACAACAAAGTGCAGGCACATACGTCTGCCATCAGCACACAGTTCATAGCTACTTGCGCTCGGAGTCTCGCTTATAATAGTCAAACTCATGTCCGGAAAGCTACGAAGTAAGTGCTCACGGTATCGCATCCTGCTGCCTTGCCTATCGATTACTATTTCGAGCTCGTCCTGAATGTGAGTATCATAGGCATCTTTTATTAGCCGAGACGTGGCAGTAAATAGTACATTTGCTTTGTTTCTAACGCTATTCATCATCTTGTTGTAAAAGCCAACATCGAGACAGTAGCTTTTCAGCCCGGCAAGAGCGATGTTATTATCAGCCAGATCGTTAGCAAGAGCTGATGCTGCTATTGTTTTGTCCTTGTCATCTGCAGGGATTGGTAGTGCCCCAGCGTCTTTATACCATGGATACTGGCTGAGACGGTCCAGAGCATCCTGGCACATTAGCGATAAGAGGTCGTTGAGCGTGGTGGGCTTTTCGCCCAGACAAAGCAAAGCTGCAAGAACGGTACGCTCAAGATGCTTGATGCCGAGTGATTTGTTGTAAGCCTTCTTGCTGTCGGTAATCAGTAAACGCCCGGCAAGGTGCTTTCGTTTGCTGGCAACGGTTTTCTTTAGAATCTGCCAGAGGTCGGCTTTGAAAAGATGTTGCGGCAGAGAGAAGCTACAGGATGATACAACCAACGGGCCGAGAATAGGACCAAAACCGGCTTCGT
>CAYNTC010000219.1:0-4495 GCA_964399795.1 uncultured Pirellulales bacterium
GCATGTATCACACCGAATACACTTTTCGGCATCGATTTCATGCTTTTCGTATGGCCTCATCTCAATAGCCTCTGACGGGCAGTTCTGCGCACAGATCGTACAGCCGATACAATCATCGGTCACCGAATATGTAATCAGAGCCTTACACCTGCCGGCTGGACACCGCTTTTCAATATGCGCTTCATATTCGTCTCTGAAATATTTGATCGTTGACAGCACAGGATTTGGAGCAGACCGGCCTAGTCCGCAAAGACTCGACCTTTTGACCATTTCGGCCAGGTGCTCTAATTCTTCAATGTCACCAGCTTTGCCTTGGCCGCCGCACAGTCTTTCCAGCACATCGAGCATACGCCGCGTCCCTATCCTGCAGAACGTGCACTTACCGCAAGACTGACTTTGTGTAAACTCCAGAAAGTACCTGGCTATATCGACCATGCAGTCTGATTCATCGAGCACCACCAGCCCCCCCGATCCCATCATCGCCCCGACCTCTGTCAGTGCTTCATAATCAATGCAAATATCCGCAAGTCTTGCCGGCACACAGCCACCCGAAGGCCCTCCTATCTGCACTGCCTTGAACTTCAATCCTCCTGCAATACCTCCGCCTATATCTTCAACAATTTCCCTTATGGTGATTCCCATAGGCACTTCGATAAGCCCACCTTTGGCAATTTTTCCCGCAAGTGCAAACACTTTTGTCCCCTTGCTTGTAGATGTCCCCATCTTCGCGAGCGATTCACCGCCATTCCTTATAATCCATGGAACTGTCGCCAATGTCTCAACATTATTCACAAGCGTTGGCTTGCCCCACAATCCATTTTCAGCGGGGTAGGGGGGTCGCAGCCGCGGCATACCTCGTCTGCCCTCGATGCTTGCCAAAAGCGCCGTCTCCTCACCGCAGACAAACGCACCTGCACCCGCTGCGATTCTTAGCTTCAGTGAAAAACCGCTCTCAAGGATATTCTCTCCGATGAATCCATTTTGCCTGCACTTTTCAAGAGCCTCACTCATACGCCTTATCGCAAGCGGATATTCCGACCGTATATAAAAATATCCTTCATCAGCTCCAACCGTATACGCTGCGATTATCATCCCTTCAATAATCCGGTATGGATATGATTCCATCAGCATCCGATCCATGAACGCCCCAGGATCACCTTCGTCACCGTTACAGACTATGTATTTCTTTTCCGAATGATATTTGCCAACAGCAGACCATTTAAGGTATGTCGGATACCCTGCTCCTCCTTTTCCTCTAAGCCCGCTGCGCTCAATCTCAGCAACAATTTCTTCCCTGCTCAGCTTCGTCAAGCATCTCTTAAGCGCGCCAAATCCATCTCTTGCCATATATTCATCAATATCTGTCGGATCGATGTGCCCGCTGTGCTCAGTAGCAATATGCACTTGTTTATCCAGAAAATCCGCCACCGGGCCATCTCTGACGTCTATTGAATAGCGTATCACGGGTGGCCGAGCTTTGTCTGTAAGTACTTTATCAAGCATTGTGGAGACACCGCTGGCGATTTTTCGCCCAATTTGCTTCGGCTTAAAGTGCCTTAGAACAATAGCTCTGGCGTCAGCGGGTTGAATCCTTGCATAGCGAAACGAAGCCCCATCAGCTAAAACCACTTCTACAAGTGGTGCCAAAAATGACATACCCGAACAGCCCACATTTTTGACTATGGCGTGAGCGCCTGTCTCTTCAACAGACTTTCTTAACGCCTTATATACTCTGGCGCTACCGCTTGCGACACAACTCGTATCAAGGCATATACGGATCTCACCAAGTTCCTTTTCATTTCCTGCATAGTCTTGCTTGCCAACTTGTTGAGCTTGAGTTTTTTGCTGTTCGAGAAAATCCCGCAGCACCACTGGAACCTGCTCACTTCTCAGGTGCCCGTATGTAATATCATCAATTTGTATTGCCGGAGCAAGCATACAGCATCCCAAACAGGCCACTTTTTCAACAGTAAACATCTTTTCCGGGTCCGTATCTTCTTCATCTGGGATATCGAGATGCCGCTTAAAAGAATCATAAATCTGTCCGCCACCCTTGACATGGCACGCTGTCCCAATGCACACTCGGATTGTATGACGACCAGCCGGGCGATGTCTAAACTGGCTATAGAAAGTTGAAACGCCGGCAATCGATGCGGGCGTAATCTCCGTCAACTCACACACTCGCTCAAGAGCTTCCTCAGGGAGGTACCCGTAGTGTTTCTGCAATTCTTGCAGTACCTCAAGCACTTTTTCTTTACCGGTGCCTATCCTTTCGATAGCTTCTTCTACAAATGTCAAATCCATTTCATCCATCAGTCTTTGTTGCCAATGCAATAAAGGTTCTCGACACCTCGAATGTATATCCGGCCATCCGCGAACGCCGGCGATGCGTAACATTCCTCGCCCAGCTCACACCTGCCAATTTCTTTGTAGCTGCGTCCCGCTCGGGCAATAATCATTACACCTTTCGTACTCAGCAAATACAGTTTGTCACCCACCAAACTCGCCGACGCATTGAATTCCATATCAAGCTCTTGCTCCCATAGCTTCGGCCTAATCCTCTCCTGGTTGTTTACCCTGTCCTTATCAGAAGCTTCATCTGTGATATCGTAGCAAGTCAATGTCCCATACGTTGTCAGAAGAAGCAGAAGCTGCCCATTACTTAGGGGACTTGTAATATCCGGAATACCATCCTCGCCCATCCAGACAATTTCAGCTACACGAAAGTCGCCTTTAACTTTTGTTCTAATCGCATATACCGCTGTAAACGGCTCTATAGCAAATACGAGACCATTCGCATAAATTGCTGAAGGTGCAAGATCGGGACCGAGGCACTCCACGCGCCATATTTCTTCCCCGCTTTTCGGATCGTATCCAATCACAAATGGATTGCTGCAAGTTATATATTGAAATTCATTATCGATCTGCACAACTATCGGCGACGTCCACGAGCTCGAAACAGACCTTTTCGTTTCCCAGACAGTCCGCCCAGTCTGAAAGTCCAGTGCTATCACCTTACTTTTTTCATCCTCGGCGTAACCCTGGTCATACTGTATCAGAATCATATCTTGATACATCTCAAGTGAAGACGCGTATCCATATATGCTATCTGGAAGACCAAGATTTCGTGACCATAGCAGCCTTCCGTCGAAATTAAAGCATCCTATATCACCGGTCGGAAAAATCGCACACACCCTTCGTCCGTCTGTCACCGGTGTCGGCGCTGCGTAGCCCGCCGTACCTTCGTCTAATTCCAGCGGCTCACCGCTAAAGGCACCAGGATTCACTAACGAGCCATCCCATAAAAGCGTTCCGGATAAAGCATCGAAACAAAATATCTGTCGGCTTTTTTTGTCCGCTCCGGAAACAAAAACGCGATCTCCCCACACTACCGGCGAACTATGTCCAGGCAGCGGCACTCTGCTCTTCCATAAGATATTTTTTCCTGTTTTTCCGTCCCACTCTGTTGGCACGTTGTTATAAGCGCTGATACCTGCTCCCTCTAGCCCACGAAATCTCGGCCAGTTTTGTGCAATCTCATCCATCGAAGGATACGAAGCAACGACAGAAACGGCCCGGCTAAAATCCAATGCTGGTAAAAAGGCCACAATGAGCAACCATGAACCCAGCACAGTCAGAACGACCGTCGAAGCTCGACGCCCCCAGACCATCTCTCGAACCTGTAGTCCACGGATGTCCCCTTGTTTCTCTGGTCGGGGAAGCTTCTTCCTTAATTGGACCGAGCCTTTCAGACTAACCAGAAAAACAGTCAATCCTCCGAGTAAAAGGTAACCGCCACGCCGTGAAAAATCATCTTGCCTGACTCGGTTGGTTCTCATTACCAGATCGAGCTCTCGAACTCGTGACAACAGTTCCTCATCGTTAGGATTATTCCTAACCTCGGTCTTTAATTGCTCCCATTGCTCTTCTAACCGTGGTTCGACAATTGTGCCTTTATAAAAATTCAATAACAGAAGACCTACAGTTATCAGCGAGAGAACACCACTGACTACAGCAGTTTGTACCGCTGCCAGATACAAAATATCCATAAATTTGCTGCTCTTTGAGTTGTCACCGCGCTCGTTATTCATCATCTCACTTGCTGGATTTCTGTCTTATTCTTTCTAATCGCGCGTGCTCTCTTGGACAGTACGAGAAACACCGCCCACAAGACAGACACTGCCCAGCATCTGCTTCATAGTCTTCTCTGTTCTTTCTGATCGAAAGGCCGACAAGCTTAAGCCCTGTTACAAAACCCAGAAATCCACCTACAATCCATCCACCTACCCCAAGTTTTTGCCTTATAGCAGATGCTTCGCTATACAGTTCATTAACATCCTCTCCGGTAGCCCTGAAGGCATCGCTCGCATCGGTTGTCCCTTCAACCTGATCCATATCCTCCAGATAAATCCGTTCAGCGAGACGCACCCGCCAGTGCATCTTCGCTGCTATGTGCTTAACACTGCCTCCAAGCCATCCACCTGCCAGTACGAAT
>CAYNTC010000220.1:0-4413 GCA_964399795.1 uncultured Pirellulales bacterium
AAAAGCGCATATATATAATAAAGTATTATCTCAGGTTTCGGTTTCTTTCTATATGCGCTTGTTAGAGCTTCAAATACTCGCTGGTTAATATTTACTTCACGCTGGTATTTTTTAGTATTGCTGTTGTTGTATAAATTCTCATCAGGGTAAAGATAAAGGGGGAAAACATACCCGCTTCCATATTTGCCAGCAGTACCAGTCGAATTAAGGCTGGCGATTTGGTTTGTAATAAGCGCATGACGAAAGCCACTCTGGGCTTGCCTAGAGGTTATTAAGGCCAGATTCTCACGCATCATATGCCTCATAACATCTTTTCTGGTTCTCTCTATTATAGTATCGTTGTAGAAAATCCACTGTCGGTCAAAAGGCTTATATAGAATGGGTATTATCTGCTTTTCCCAATTCTCTTGCTCCCTTATTTTCCTTCGAGCATCTTTCATATTCCAATGGGTCTTTTCCTTGAGGTCAAATGCCTGCTTTATGATACTGTCGGGGATATTTTCATCCCGAAACATTCTTATCCGCTTTTTCAACTCTTCCCTGTCTTCACAGATAGCAAACTTGTCTCGACTCGTTACTACTCCAACGCTGTTGACCGGGAAGATATCCATTACTTTCGGGTAATTCTGGTAGCAAGCTAAAAGCTTATCATCTCTCGGCAATAAGAAGTAAAACTCAGATTTCGGCTTTAGCTTAGTCCAACTCGTACTCTTGACATCATTGTTTTTCAGCCATTTATACTTTATTTCTCGCAAGCCCCAGTCATCTCTGTGCATAATCCTTCGTTTGAGGCCTTTTTTCTTTACGGCTAAGATAATTGCAACTCCCTGCTGGATATCGAAAACGTTCTCATCCTTGGAGCCATCGGGGCATTTTTCTTTCTTTTTACTGTTGCCATGCAGGTCAAGAATATAAATTTGATTGAAGCTATTCATCAAAGACTGCCGCATCCCACGGAAAGTTGGATTGTCGAGGTAGCTGTGATTTGTAATAAAGCCCAAGACCCCCTCGCCAGACTGGTCTATCTTCCACTGTGCAAAACGTATAAATTTAACATAGTCATCCTGCAGCCACTTTGGATTCCTCTCTCCTAAGGGCTTTCCGTCAACCTGATAATAGTCTCTAACAAGCCTTCCAATAAAGTTGGGTACCTTTTTACCCTTTTCATCTAATTCCCAACTTAGGTTTGCTGAGTGTCCGGAATATGGCGGATTGCCGAGAATGACGAGGATTGGTGTATCCCTTTTCACTGCCCCAGCCGCGTGCGACTCCTCCGAGAGGGAACCCATGCCAGGCAACTTACTTTCCGCAAGCTCTTCCAACTCAAGCGTATTTGTTAAGTACAACTTGAATCGTTCGTCCTCTCCAAGTGCGTACCCTAGTTCCTCAAGGAGAAACCCGATCTTCAGATGCGCAATCGCGTATGGTGCCATCATTAGCTCAAATGCGTAAAAATTCTTTAGGATGTGCTTGCGTATAAGCTCACTCGTACCTCCTGCACCGTATTGGGCAGAAAATTCGTTCACAGCAACTTTCGCTGCTTCTGCCGGAAAAGTCAACGTACCAGCAGCGGGGTCAAGCACGGTCACTGAGTCTGTGGCAAACCCGTCGCTTTTGCCGAAGGTTTCTTTCAGTATTATGTTCAGCGACCGAACAATGTAAGAAACAACCTCCTGTGGAGTATAGTAGACGCCACGCTGCTCTCTTACCTTCGGGGCATACTCGGCAAGGAAGGTCTCGTAAAAGTGCATGATAGGGTCTTGCCCACGACCTTTAACAAAATACTCGTGAAGTATCTTTCTTACATCAGCAACCGCGAGAACATCCGTAATGTCATCTATTATCCAGTCGAGTTCCGGGCCTGTGTCCTGAAGAGAAACAAATCTGAAGACATCACGCAAAATTCCTATCGTCTTCGGGATGCTATCAAAGGCGAGGCGCCTTGCAAACTGCTCTTTACATCGGGTTCTTGCTGCGAATAAGCCGTAGGTTATTGTCTGGGCATACATATCAGCAAAGTCTTCCTTACTAAGGCCAGCAATCAAATGTTGTTGGAAGGCCTCATAAAAGCCTGTCAAATCTCCATTGCCATTGCTGAGTTCAAGAATCACTTGCTCTCGTAAGTAATGCGTGCGACAGGCAAGTGCCTCAGCCAGTGTCTTTGGTGTGTATGTCTGTGGTAGCGAAAAAGCGAAGAACTTATTCAAGAGATTAAGAAACTGGTCTTTATTTTCGACAGGTGGTACAAGCTTTAACTGCGTTGCCACGAAAGGACGCCCTATCTGCACTTTATCAATTAACTCGCCATTCCGATATAACCTAAACTCAAAAAAGTTTGTCAAAATTACATTGGGAAATGCACTAAAGTATCTTTTCAATTGGTCCGAGTCTTCTACTCTATCAAGGTTCTCTTGGGAAGGTTGTTTTGCCTCAATGTATCCAACTATGTGTTGTTTTCCATGCCAGACTCTAAAATCTGGATTACCAGCTTCGGTTTTCTTCGGGAGAATCGTGATATCAATCTTCGGTCTGCTTATTGACCGCGCAAAAGATTCAAGTAACGATGCTAAGGCTTTGTAGTAGCTTTCTTCTCTAGCATCGCCTTTCTGGGTTACTTTATAGACCTCTTTCAAATATGTTCTTAGCATTTGGCTCGGGTTTACTCACGGAATACGTTTGATATGTAATACATAACCATTTATGAAAATCGCTAAATTAGCAGGGTCGATTTGAGCATCGTTTGCGATTCTCTGTATTTGTTCATCTGTTAGACTCTCAACTTTTTGTCTTTCAGCAGGTGTCATTATTGCCACTGCCTTTTTCAACTGCTCTAATTCCTCTGCGCTGGGCACGGCTAACATCGCCAACTCGCTTTCACCTTTGGTATCTCTAAATTGACCTCGTATACGCATTCCGTACTCATTGTTTGCAAATGCCGCAACTTTCTCAAGGTATTGCTCAATGGTGATTTTGCTTTCCTTTATTGTCGTGATTTCTTTCGGTCTCATTATACCTCGTTATCTTTCATACGTCATCAACATTGACTGTTACTATAGCTACTGATTCAAGCCAGAGTAGTCCGGTAGTGTATCAAAGAAATGTTGCTACATTCTGTTACCTCCACCCACGTATAACACTTGTCCTGTAATCCAATTAGCCTGTTCCGAGGCAAAAAAGACAATCGCATTTGCAATATCCTCCGGCTTGCCCATCCTTCTCAAGGGATAGCTTTGCTTAATTTGCTTTTCCACTTCGGATGTTATCCAGCCGGTTTGAACCGCACCTGGTGATATTACATTAACCGTAATTCCATAGGGACCAAGTTCGATAGCAGCAGCCCTCATGTAGCTCTCCATTGCATACTTGCTGGCACCATAGGAGACCGAAGAAGGATGCGCAAACGCTCCATCGGAGCTGATATTAATAATTCGTCCCCAATTAGCCTTCCGAGAAATGCAACGTTTCGCATATTCCTCCATCATTAAAGCAATGGCCCGGCTATTGACTGCGAAGTGTTCGTCGTGAGAATTCCTGCTTATCGTTGTCATCGGAAAAACGCCGACAAACGGCTCGTTTTTATTCAGTTCCGCTGGTGGTATGAATGTGTCGCACTTACCATAAGCTGCATTGTTCACTAAAATGTCTACCGGCCCTAATTGCTCTTCTGCTTTATCGAAAAGTATTGGGATGTTGCCGGGATCCGACAGGTCCGCTTCCCACTCACAGCATATACCGCTAAAATCTTTGATAGCTTTCACAACTTTTTCAGCAGGTTGTGTTTGCATTTTGTAATAATATTCTCTGCTTGCTTCGGTTGCCTTGCTTGCCTCTTCCTCGGTGATACAGCCATAGGCCTCCGCTGCAGGACGGAAGTAGTTAATAAAAACCTTAGCTTCTTGTTTTGCAAAAGCTGTTGCAGTCGCCTCTCCGATACCATGATTCGCGCCGGTAACGATGACAATTTTATCTTTAAGTTTAGGGTCTATCAAAATGCTTATCCTTCTTCTTGTTTCAAAGTTTTAATTAACTCAAACTGACCGATTCTTTATGTCATTCCCGCGCAGGCGGGAATCTCTTAATGTTTTTTAGAACATTGGATTCCCATTTTAACGGGAATGACAAAGGCAATATGTTATTGTTAAACAGGTATTTACGTTGGTTTTCAATTAAAATTCGGTCAGTTTGAGTAATTAAAAACTGTTTTGTTTCGTTCTTATCGTCGCTTTATTTTGCCCCTTCGCCTTATCACTCTTTTGCGTTTTGAGCGTTGTTTAATTTTCCTGCCGGCGGACATAGCTGCACCTAACTTGTCCATACTAAAGCCGCCTGAGAAAAGCGATTTCAATCCGCCGAGGCTGCCTCCGCTCAGTGCCTTCATCATATCACGGCTGCGCCTGAACGTCTTAACCAAAC
>CAYNTC010000221.1:0-4379 GCA_964399795.1 uncultured Pirellulales bacterium
CAGAGATTAATTCCGACAGCAAGACCACTGGAACAATCTGCATTGGCCTAAAGCCAGCGATCATTAATACCGGTGTCAACGTTGTCCCATAGCCCATGCCAAGGGTGGAGTCCATGTACTCGCAGAAGAAAGCAATGACAGGTATCGCACACATTTGCCAAGTCTCTAACATGATTTTCCTCCCGTTTTTAGAATATTAATTTCAAAGTTACGGTTGATGATTCGAGATTTCGCATTTGGTAAGGTTACTTAAACTGACCGATTTACTAACATTATTATTGATAAGTCTTTTATTCGCAAAGACATATATCGCCTTGTCATTCTGAGCGAAACGAAGTGAAGCGAAGAATCTGGCCGGAGAAAATATGGTTTTTCTTTTGCTAAAGCCAGATGCTTCGCCTTTCGGCTCAGCATGACAATAAAAACGGTCAGCTTGAGTAAGGTTATTTAGAACCCCCATTTCTATTTTCATTTCAGTGAACACGTTAAACCAGCTCAGAAAGCTTCGAAGACTCCAACCTCTGGGCTACGTAGTCTCTTAATTCTTTAAAGACCTTCATTACTTTCTTTTCCTTTGCCAGAGGTGTATCCGAATAAAAATATTTGCTGACCGACTCAGTAGGTGCTAAGGCGCCATCCATCAATCTTATAATTTCAGCCATGGTTACTTGCGAGGCCGGCTTTGCCAAAGCGTACCCACCAGCACTGCCCCTTCTGGTTTTCAGGTATCTGTTCTGCTTCAGAATCGTGAACAATAGCTCCAAATATTTCTTGGAGATGTCACAATGTGAGCAAATCTCTTCAATCTTTATAAAGCCTCTATTTTGATGGCGGGCAATATAAATCAAAGCCAAAATTGAGTATTCACTTTTTGTGGTCAACTTCATATTTTAATTCCTTATGTATCATGTCTATAGATATTATAGACAAATATATCGTCCCAGTAAAGAAAAAACAGATTTTTTTAAATTTTAAACCGCTCCAATAAACCAAAGTCATATCTAAGCGCAGCTATATACTACACTTACACTACGTCCACTAATTCAAATTTTTTAGCTATAATAGTCTATAGACAAATCATATTGCCAAGCTAATATATGCGCATGCACATTTACCCTTTTAGGTTTCGACCCATATACAAGCAGCGCATCTGGGGCGGACAAAAGCTGCGGCAGGTCTTTGGTAAGGATATACCTTCAGGAGAGAAAATCGGTGAAAGCTGGGAGCTGGCTGATCTGCCGGACGACAAGTCGGTTATCGAAAATGGCGATATGGCTGGAAGGACTCTTGCAGATGTAATCCGGAAATATCCTAAAGATATTACCGGTGACAAAGACTTTAAACTGCCTTTCCCTTTACTGATTAAGTTTCTCGACGCCCAGGATATCTTGAGTGTCCAGGTGCATCCGGATTCGCAGACGTGTAAGCGTATGGGCAAAGGGCAGTCGAAGACAGAGTGCTGGTATATTATATCTGCCGAGCCCGGCGCAGCAATCTACAAGGGATTGAACAAAGGTGTCACTCGCGAGCAGTTCGCTCAAGCGATAAAAGATGGCACAGTAGCTGAGCTTTTGACTAAGGTGCCGGTGAAGGCTGGTCAGTGCCATTTTCTGCCGGCTGGCACAGCTCATAGTATCGGCGCGGGTCTACTTATAGCAGAAATACAGACCCCCTCGGATACAACATATAGAGTCTTTGATTTCAACAGGGTTGACCAGACGGGCAAAGCCAGACCTCTACACATTGAAGAGGCGCTACAAAGTATACATTTCGAAATTAACGGCAAAGATTTGCCAGTGACAACGGTTGGTCGATTGGTGGATTGTAAATACTTCAAGGTTGATAAAGGCCATCAGATTAGAGGCGCAGAAGTATTGTTTCCGCCGGATAAAATGAAAACGCTAATTTTCGTATCCGGCTGTGGAGCGATTTCAAACTCAAAAGGAGGCAGCGCCGAGTTCAGAGCAGGAGATTGTCTACTTATTCCGGCGGCGTATGAAGGAGTAATGACTTTTGCTGACGATACACAGTACCTGACTGTAACTAATGGCGGCTCCTTAATGGAAGATTAACCGGTCAATGAGGATTTTATTTCTTCCGATTTTAATACTACCAGTTTTTACTGGTGGCTCTTTACTGGTAGGTCACCCAGCAGCAACTCATAAACTTTAGAATTCGTAGAGTATTTCAAGGGAAAGGAAACAGAATACAGGGCACTCTCTTTTATCTACCAATAATCAATTATCACTAATCAATAATCATTTCATAGTGCGGTGCTGTATTTGACAAGGAATAGCTTTTCACTAATATCAGGCTTACGAAAGACGAATAAGTGCTCGTGCATTATCAGATAAAACTTATCGCGTTTGGCTTTAGCCCGCCAATATCCGGTAAGTTTGCAGTGATGCTGGACCTTGATTATATCCTCTTTTAATACGAAGCCAACTTGAAGGAATCGCTGCATCACACGAAAAGCCAGCGGAACAAAGTGTTTGGCCTTTCGAGTATCACCAATAAGAATTGCGCAGTATTTACCCGGCTTAAGGACACGGAAAAGCTCTTCTGCAATTTTTTCAATCTCATCACAAAATTTAGTTAAGCTACCGATATTTGATAGATCGCCAGGAATTCTGTTATTAGAGTATTTTATGATATTCATATATGGCGGATGAGTTAAAACTAAGTCAATCGAGTTATCCTTGATAAAGGATAGATTGCGGGCATCGCCTAACAATACCTGCTGCTCAGATGGCGGATGGTGGTTAAAACGTAGGGCTTTCTTGGTTAACTCGATAGCGTTGGGATTAATATCAAGCCCGATAGCATTTCTCACCAGAAGTTTTGCCTCGATAACTGTTGTGCCGGCTCCTACCATAGGATCCAGAACCCAGTTGTCTTTTCCCGAATACATCTCGATTATATTCCGCGCAATCTGTGGTGCGAAATTGCCACGATATTTGGAATTATGCGTCGCCCAACTACCTCGCTGTGGAAATGACCATACCGTTGTATATTCCAACGGTATATTTGGAACTTCAAAAGTTCTATTATCTAAATTGGAATTTGACGCAGTAATCACCGACCCTGACGTTTCAATATTTACGATCTAAACTATCCAGTTTTGTCAGGATCGTTGATCAGGATATGTAATTGATCAACTACCTATAGGTAGCAATTTTGAGGAAATCTACTTTTTTAAATGGAATATTTTAATGGGAGTTGAAAATTTGAGGGTTCATGGATTTCACTTAAACATCCTTCCACAATTTTCGATAGATACCTCCCCCAAGAAACTCTATTATCCCTAAATCTCGCAGTTCTTGTAGTTGCTGTCTTATTTTAGCTTCAATATTACGATTTTCTGGGTGCAGATCTTGCAAATGCTTTTTGTGGGCATATACCTGCTCAAGTTCAAAGACATTAAGCGGAATTTGTGAAACTACGTTGAAAGTATCCAACCGCCAACCAGACAATGTATTTGCAATAGTTGTAACTCCTCCATCATACAAATCATCTTCTGGTTCGTAAGGTTTCAATGGAAATAAGTCTCTCTCAGATTTTTCAAACTTGATTCTTTTTTCTTTAGGTACTTTGGCAAGAATGCCTTCGGTTGTGTAAAGAATTTCCTCGGTGACAATAGATGCTTTTTCATTATCTGTAAAGATTTGGAGAAAGTCATATTTTAGTTTGCTTACGGTATTCGCGTCTTGTATCAGAACTCCGCATTCATAGTTTCTTTCGAGACCACCTAAGGTCAAGTTTGCAGAAGTGATGATCGCTTGCTGTGAGTCGAAAATATAGGTCTTGGCGTGGAGATTCGGGTAGTTGCGTACGTCAACATTATTTTCAATGAAAGATTTTAGGGCTATTAGATCCGATGAATTTCGGTAGAAGCTATTTAGTTTGTAGTTGGTCATTAGTGAGATTGTAGCTTCAGGAAGCTTATTTTCGAGTATCATTGCAGCTACATTTGTCTTAATGAAAGGGCTTGCCAGTAGCTGCTCTTGCGATGTACGGACGAGGTCAAGGAAGATTTTCATAGCAGGATTCGTAATTATTTCGAATTTCATGAGCTTTCCTCTGCTCGTAGATTTTCATATTTGGCAATAACTACAATTAAGGAATCTTAGTTGCCGAAGTTATTCTTTTCGATAACAATTAATCATTATAGTCTATGTTGAACTTGGTACAAGACAAATACGATTTCCAAAGAGTTATTGAATTTGTAAATGTTTTTTGCGACTTATAGCGGAATACGTGGTAGATTCGTCAGTGTCTACTAAGGTGCGTATAGGAACCTCTAAAGTCTTTGCAATTTTTTCAAGGTTTTTTAGGCCAATGTTCTTTTCGCCCCGCTCGACTTGACCAATATAGGCTCT
>CAYNTC010000222.1:0-4306 GCA_964399795.1 uncultured Pirellulales bacterium
TCTAAATCACCGGCAAGTTGTACACGCGAAGGAACACATCTGGTAGGATACAACCGTATATCATCAAAGCATACAGCGCCTGAACCACCCGGCGTTGTACCGGCCTCGTCGCCGAACCCAATAGCGAGGCTTGTGACATTTGTCATGTCCACACCGAATGCCGCTAAGTCAATATTCCATTCATGCCACTGTTGGTCCGTTATGTCATACAAATCGCCATCGTAATTTACCTTCACTCCGTTGAGCTTTACATACATCTGCTCGGTAGCATTAGCATCGTTATCCGCATCACCATAGAACCAGATCACTAACGAGTTGACGTCGAATACCGTCCAATCTTGACCGACTGCTAAATAAGAGGTATCGACACTAATTTCTGAGTAATATTCAGTGCTGCTACCATAAAGATTCGTGCCGTCATTATCATAGGAAAATTTCAGTGATTGTTCTCCTTCATGAACTATGCCGTTATTTGGATCTACAATTGAGCCAGACCCATTACCTGGAACGTATGTAGGTCGTGTCCAGCCTTCACCATCTCTCCATGTAAACCAGATCCTGCTGCCAGCCGGAGGAGGTGGTCCAGGAGTATCGGCATCGCCGTACGATTCCATATCGTCAACAATAATGTAGTCCGCCACTGAAAACTCCCACACGGTACCTTTCCATGGGCTGCCGGCTGGTGCCCAGGCATTATCATTTACTTCATCTATCCGCCAGTAGTAGGTCGTGCTTACACTAAGGAGACCAGGTTCAAAACTGTTAGGGTCCTGGTTGCCTTTGAACTCTGGCCAAACACCTGGAGTGTTGTTGGCATCATTAACATCATCCCAATCGGTGCCGAAGTACACATCGTGCGAAGCCGGATATTCACCCGGCTTCCAGCCTAGATTAGGACCAGTATGCGTCCATTCTACGGTTGACCAATTACGCGGGTTGGGGTCCCAGGCTAATTCCGGTGCAGCTCTACTACCTATTACTGTGGTACTATCTTGCACAGCATCATACTCAGCCATTACTCTACCGAGCCTAGCATACGCTATAATACGGCCAGACCCAATAAGCTCATTTATTGGCTCCGTAGCATCGCCTGGTAATATTAATGTACCTTCTGTAATATCTATAAAAGAATTATCATTAGATATAACAGGCTCAACGTTGCCGTTATTAATAGTTCCGCCGTACAGATATATAATACCACTACCTCCCCCCTGCCCTAATTTGATGTTATCAGTAATGGTAAGCTCACCTCCGGTCATTGTGATAATACCCGTACCATATTTGCCAATCTCGAAGTCGTCTGACTCACCCCCCGTTAGATTTAGAGTCCCACCATTTATAATCAGTTCACCATAAGCACCTGTATTTTTTCCTACTTCGATCTTATTAGCTGCAGTCATCACACCGCCGTTCAATGTGAAAGTACCAGAAGTGTTTTTATTATACCCGACCCACAGTCTTCCATTACCCGTGTCTACAGTGCCGCCGTTTATAACGAAAACGCCGCTGCTGTTCTCATGATTTGCCACAACAAGATTGCCGCTCATCGTAAGCGTGCCTCCCGTCATGTTCAAGTAGCAAGGCCCCGTATCGTAGCCAACATCTAGAAACATGCACTCGGCAGCCACAGAAGAATCGATCAAGCAATTTGCATCTGGAATGTCAATTTGCGCCCCCCCATCAATGGTAGGCACAACATCTGGATCCCAGTTCTCCGCTATACTCCAGAGATTGCTATCGCCGCCACCATCCCAAAGTACATCGTCCGCGAAGGCGTTACAGGCCAGCATGAATAATAAAACGAAAGAGACGGGATAGATCAGATTCTTAAACATGATGTTCTTGCTATTTCTCATGACAGGTCCTCCTTAAGGAAAAGATGCTTACCCCCCGTGAATTGATACAAAGCGCGCTCATTTTTACTTAGATTCTCTTCACGTTTATTCTAAATGTACTATGCAAAGTACTAAATTTATCCTTCGAACGTGATTATCTTCATGCAATAAATCTTTCTCCATCCTTCCTGCCTGATGTAAACAGGAACTTTAATTTTCGTTCTTGTAACGATATACGAAACAGATATCTTGGAGCTATTAAATAAAAATTCATGCGCAAACCTCCTTCACTTTGCGCATTCAATACACGCAAGTCGTATTTCACTCCTTCTTAATCCTTGCTAAGAAGGAGTGAAACACCCCTCTGTTAGTTAACACCTCAGGACCATAAACTCCCACGCTGGATGGTCCTGAGACTCTTATTTCTTACGTCTAATAGCTATCAAGCTACCAAGGCCAAGCAATACCACCGTAGCTGGTTCTGGTACCCATTCCAGAGCAACACCATTTGCGTAGGTCAAGGTATACAGATAATCAGTTTCACCATAGCTCAGAACCACTGAAGCACCTTCTGGGGCAGCGACACCATTGACCATATCAAAGACACCCTCAACAGCAGCAACATCAATAAGGAGAATATCTTGTTCTGCCGGCGGCGCGTCGATTAAGCTAAGAACCAGAGCTGCCGTAGAATTATCGCCTTCTGGATCAAGATAAGCTGTGCCAGCCAGGCCAATCGGACTTACACCATCGGCACCAATCTGGAATTCGAGAATACCAGAAGCAGCATTACCTGCTTTACCTCCGACATACAGATCATTCATGGCAATTGTAGGACCGGTGCCAACCACGGTTAATGTTCCTTCACCACCTCGGTATCCTAACGTCAACTCCCCATCGCCATCGAGGTATGTAATGGTTCCGCCACTAATAGTGTAGGTAGAGCCCTCTGAGCCTCCACTATCTCCAATCTGAAGCTTACTGGTATCCTTGCCCTCTGCAAGGCGTACAAGCCCTCCTGTCTGCTGGACATAACCAGGATTGCCGGCACCAACACGCATCCAACCTGCGCCGAGGAACTCCGCTCCATCTTCAATTATCAATGTTGCTCCCTCATACACTCTCATCCTCTGGCCCACACCCCAGTCTCCGGTACTGGTATTCAGGGTACATACCGCCTCTTCTCCCCTGACTTTGACCTCTTCCTCTCCGGTAGGAACATGTCCATCATCCCAGACCTCAGCCTCTGTCCAATTGCCTACAGCATCCTTCCAATCATTAGAGGCAAATGAAACACCGCTGACAAAACCTACTAACAACAAAAAAACACCCAACCTTCTCATCATTTCCTCCTTTCCTTCTCAATAAACTATAAATGTACGCGTACACTTTTATAGTTAACTGGGCAACACGCCCAGCGCAAAATATCTCCTCCCATTTTTACACATTATATATATTAACAAAAGTGGGCAGGATATGTAAAGCCTTTTTAGCCGAAAAAACAGGATTTCTGGCTAAATGCTAAAAAGATGACTAAGTCTTTCCCAACTGCTTTTGTGTCACAAGACTCGTTAAAAAAAGGATTTACGATTATAACCATTGTTTATCCCCCGACAACCGGAGTTTATCCGCCAATCCGTGTGGCGGATTTATCCCCCGTTTTCTTGCGGGGCGGGGGTCATACTTTTATTTAGCCCTGCCATCACCATGGCAGGGTTTATTTAACTTACAATGGCAGGGTTTATTTAACCCGATACTCATAGTTTGCCGCTGCATAGCGGGACAGGACTCATTTAGCCTTTGTTATAGAGGCGATTTCCAAAAACGAGCATTAAGAAGATAACGAACTCCAGCTGCGCAGTTCAGAGATAACTATAGCAGATAAAACAAAGCCAGCAATGATTAATGAAATAGCTATTATGGCTGTGATTACCCAAATTACGACAATGGCAATCTTGGATGCTATCTCGTTAGTCTCGCGAAGTTCTCGAACGTCTTCACGCAAGCGTGCCAGAACCACATAGCACCAATAGGCCCCAAGGACGAATAAAAAAACAACAACAGCTCTACCGAACCAGAAAATAAATATATCTCCTCAACACTATAACTATAATAATCATACATGCATTTAAATAGGTACCGTTTATTGGCACCAATTTTACGTTTGCCTTATGTCAATTTCAATCCTTTGGTATTGCATTGGTTAGCCCTGCCATCACCATGGCAGGGTTTGTTTAACTTACCATGGTAGGGTTCTCTCATGACATTTTACACGTGGCGTTTTGTTTTGAACATTAGGTAATTTGAATTTGGATATTGTTTCGGATTTAGATATTCGTGCTCAGGATTTGATAGTACTATCCGCTACCCGCTAAACGCTGTACGCTTCATCCATCCACACATCCACTCATCAACTCATATACTCATCCACCCATCCACTCATTGTCATGGCCAGCGCAGCCGAACCATCT
>CAYNTC010000223.1:0-4279 GCA_964399795.1 uncultured Pirellulales bacterium
CTAAGCAGTTTCAATGGTGAACACCGGATCATGCTGGTTGCGGGGATTGCTCGATAAGTCGTTAGTGCAATCCGTAAGGTTTCTGGTTTCCGCGATGCTGGCACGAGGTGAGGAAGGTAAATCCAACCACTATCGTTGGAAAAGGGTTCAAATACTTATGAAGAACCAAAGACGACATCGGTACAGTTTGTTGGTGATGACCTGCGTGGTTGCCTTATGGGTTGCGCGGCCCTGTATGGGACTCGTGGTGAGTGAGGTAATGTATCATCCGATCGACGAGGCCGAAACACTCGAATTCATTGAGCTATATAACAACAGGGCTGTCTTCGAAGACCTCACTGGCTACGCGTTCACGAACGGTATCCAGTACGAATTTGGGCCTGGAACGATCATCGGGCCCAAGGAGTACCTGGTGGTTGCGCGCAATCCGGCAGCTCTGGAGGCATCGTACGGGATCAGCAGTGTGCATGGTCCTTTCACGGGTCGGCTCAGCAACGACGGCGAGCGGATCGAGTTGTCCAATGGCAACGGGGGTATTGTTATATCGTTCCGATATAGGGTTGAAAGGCCTTGGCCAGCCTCGCCTGATGGGACAGGACACTCGCTGATTCTCGCCAGATCTGGCGCTGATCCGGAGGAGGCATCAACCTGGTCACCCAGCACATTTATCGGCGGTACCCCGGGCGGGCCAGATGAACTCCAAGTCGAGCCCGAAGGCCCCACGCTAGTGACACTCGTAGATATAGGTCACGCCGGACGGTATTTCAAGGGGACGCAGGAACCATCGCCTGGCCCCGGCGGCCAAGCCACGACGGCCTGGACACAA
The DNA here is from genome assembly GCA_964399795.1 of uncultured Pirellulales bacterium. Lineage (GTDB taxonomy): Bacteria > Planctomycetota > Phycisphaerae > Sedimentisphaerales > Anaerobacaceae > CAYNTC01. The sequence continues at coordinate 827 of CAYNTC010000223.1, forward strand.
CTGCAGTTCAACGACAATCCTGACACGACCGCGTGGCTCGACGGTCCAAGCGGGTACGGATATAGCAACGACCCCAGCGAACTGCAGTTCATCGGGACAGAGCTGAACGACATGGCTGGAAACTACATTTCAGTGTATGCCCGGCTGCGGTTCACACTGACGGCAGAGCAGATCAACTCATTCTCGCAGTTGCGGGCCGAGGTCCACTACGATGACGGCTTCGTGCTGTATCTCAACGGCACGCGCGTGGCGGACTCCGGAGAAATCCTTGGCGACCCGCCTCCGTTTAACCAGAGTGGGGGCCAGGCTACGGATCCACCGGCTGTCAGTGTGGACCTGACCGGTCGGATGAACCTGCTTGTTTCCGGCACAAATGTCCTGGCCATCCAGGCCCACAATGCTTCTATCTCGGGTAGTTCGGACTGTATCGCAAGTCCGATCCTCCGTGCGGTAGTAGAGGAACCCAGCGGTGGTTATGATCCTCGCGCCCATGTGGTGATCAACGAGTTGCTGGCCAATAGCGTCGCGTCCCCCGGCATTGATTGGCTCGAGCTATACAACCCAGGCCCAACCGCGGTCGATCTAAGCAACGTTTATCTGAGCGACAATCGGCTTGACCTGCTTCAGTACAAGATCCCGGATGGAATCGTGCTGCAGCCGGGCGAGTTCTGGGCTGTCAGCGAAGGCACGCCGCCTGACGGGCTGCCCTTCGGGCTGGACTTCTCCGGCGAGACTATTTATGTGACAGCAGCTACGGACGACCCGGTTCCAGAGCCCGTCCGCGTCTTGGATGCGGTGCGGTACGACACCATGGAGCCGGACATGACCTTCGGCCGATTCCCAGATGGGTCTGATTACTTTAGTGTTCTGACTTCAGCTACATTTGAGGCACCAAACACCCAGCCGCTGATTAACGACATCGTGATCAACGAGATTATGTACCACCACGCCACTCGTGATGAGCGCTACGAGTATGTCGAGTTGTACAACCGAGGTACCAGCACGGTCCAGCTTGGCGGCTGGGCCTTCACCGAGGGCATTAGCTACGAGTTCGATGAGGGCACCGAGATGCTACCAGGCTCATATATAGTGGTAGCCAAGGACCCGAACTTGCTCGAGGGCATATATAACAATCTGGTGGCCGGGTCGAATCTATTCGGGCCGTACTCGGGGCGCCTGAATGATCATAGCGAACGTATCCGGTTGTCATATCCGCTCAAACAGGTAAATCCGGAAACCGGCAGGCTTGAAAATTACATGGTCACTGCGGACGAGGTGACTTATTACGACGGTGGCCGATGGCCAACGTGGGCCGACGGCCAAGGTGCCAGCTTAGAGCTACGCGATCCACACAGCAATAACGACACGCCTGATGCCTGGGCTGACAGTGACGAGAGCGGTAAGACCACGTGGGAGCAATTCTCGTTCACCATAAACAGCAGTGATTCCAGATACACTCATGATCAGGTCGGAGTCTTTGGATTTATGCTGCTCAATCGAGGCGAGGTACTCATCGATGACCTTCAATTAATCATAAATGGTTCTAATCGCCTCAGCAACAACGGCTTCGAGAGCGGCGAATCGGGCTGGCGAATTCTCGGCAATCACGTTCGGTCGTTTGTGACCACGGAGGATTGCCACTCAGGGTCCCGGGCGTTGCATTTGATTGTAACCGGCCATGGTGACCCCGGGGCCAATCGTATTAATCAGTCGATTTCCAATGTAACCGCGAGCACGGTAACGTTCCGCGGCTGGGCGAAGTGGCTGCGGGGAAGTCAATTCCTGCTTTTGCGGACGACGCGGGACCGAGCACCAGTCCAGCCGCCGCGACCAGCGCATGCGTTCGAACTCAACATGCCACTGAACCTGGGCACACCGGGTCAGCAAAACACAACGTTTATGTCTAACCGTGGTCCCGACATCCTCGATGTCCAACATACACCTGTGCTGCCTACAGCTGATGAGCCGGTTGTCATTACTGCCCGCGTGGCTGACAACGATGGCATGGCATCGGTCACGCTCTACTATCGATCCGAGGGCACCGGTGGATTCATAAGCACGCCCATGGTCGACGACGGGTCGGGCGACGATCTAATCGAAGGGGACGGTATCTTCACGGCTGTGATCCCAGGTGCCCCTGGCGGCACAATGCGGGCGTTCTACATTGAGGCCTCCGACGGCTCGGCATCGACGCGCTTTCCCACCCGGCTGGAACCCTCGGCTGATGTGCCCGACCGAACCTGTTTGGTTCGCGTTGGTGACACGCTGTTAAACACCCAGTTTGCCACCTACCGCGTCTGGCTTTCCGATGGTGTTATCAACACATTTCGCTCGCGTCCCAATCTCTCGAACGAGCTGATGGATTGCACATTCGTCTACGACAACACCGAGGTCTTCTACAATGCCCGAATTCGCTATCGCGGCAGCCCGTTCATCCGGAGCGGCCAGAACCGCGATCCACGTAACCGCTACGCCTATCGGATCGATTTCAATCCGGACCAGAAATTCCGCGGGCGCGAGGAAATCAATCTCGACAACACCGAGGGGAGCGACCGCGGCCCGCTCCAAGAACGCGCATCGTACTGGTTCTATAGGCAAATGGGCCTGCAGTTCTCGATGCAGGAGTTCGTGCGCCTGGTCATTAACGGGAGAAACAATGGCATCTACGAGGATGTCCAGAAGATCGACGGCGACTACATTGACAAGTGGTTTCCAGACGATACCGATGGCTACATTCATAAGATCGATGACTACTTCGAGTACACAGCCGACGGCACAGGGTACGCGAACCTCGATGAAGGGCTGAAGTACGACTCTCGACATCCGCTGCTCAAGGAGACATATCGTTGGGGATTTGAGAAGCGGTCGCATCGCGAGGACGACAACTGGGATCATCTCTTCGATCTTGCCGTTGCGCTGAACACACCGTCAAACAGCCCGACGTATGAGCAGGCTATCGAGTCGGCCATCCATCCCGAACACTTTGCCCGGGTCTTGGCGATTCGCCACGCCGTCGGCGATTGGGACAGCTACGGGTACAGTCGAGGGAAAAACAACTACTTCTACTATGCCCCAGCGGAGGGCAAATGGCATCTTCTGCCCTGGGACATCGACTTTACGCTTGGATCAGGTGACGGGGCCAAAACGAATTTATTCTCCATGAACGTTGGTCAGTTCCCGGAGGTCAATCAATTTTTGAACTATCCCAAGTACCGGCAGATGTATCTGCAGGCACTCGCGGAGCTGGTGAATGGCCCTTGGCAGACCTCGTACGGGACGGCCGACCCACCGACAGCCTTTGATCAGTTTCTTGATGATTCTGCCAACGCCCTGATTGCCGACGGGTTTGGCGACGGCCGACGGGATGGAATCAAACGATTCGTGCGCGACCGTCGGGCTTTCATTCTTACGCAGATTCAGCCGGTAGTCCGCTAAGATCAAGAAGCGAAGGGC
>CAYNTC010000224.1:0-4266 GCA_964399795.1 uncultured Pirellulales bacterium
TGTTAGTCATTGCTTACCCCTCAGTTCCTACTCTACATCGCTTTTTTCGCTTATTGCCGTATCGAATCTTTTTGGTAGCATCTAACCAAATAGTTTTACTTGGGCTGTCCGCACTACTTTTATGGTCTCTTCATTGATAGGGTATTGGTAACCCGCTCGAATAACATCTGCTATCTTACCGATTTTACTTGGGTCGTCAGTTGCCTGCCTATCTCTAATGGCTTCTGCGTATTTCTCCTGTCCTTGGTAATCGCTGTTTATTTGGGGTCGATACTGCTCAATGCCGCTCGATTCTAAAGCGAAAATCAGCTCATCGCGCACTTCCTCAAGTTGCTCTGTCCCAGTGTCCTGTTCTTTCAGACGACTAATGCGGGCATCGAGGTTGTCGATGCAGCGGATGATCTTAAGACAAAAGGTCCTGATAATGTTCCAGTCATATCCATCTTGCAGTTTTTCGACCTTATCCTGTTGTTGTGAAGCGTATTCACGAATAGCAGTGATCTGTTGACTCAGTTCTTGTAATGCAGCATTGATAGGCTGTGACTGCTCCATCGTCACCTGCTGAATATCTTGGGCTGTTCGTTTGAATTCTGCTATCTGTTTTTCCAAATTTTCAGTTTGGGTTCTTAGCGAATCTTCGGTTTGGGCGTGGTCTTGGCCGGTGTTATGAAAGTTGGCGCTGTCTCTATTCTCATGTTTGTTTAACTGCCGTTTGCTTTCCTGCATCTGCCCTCTTGTATAGACAGCCGGCAAATCAGATTCAACAGACTCTTCATCTGAAAGCAAAACCGAGATACTCTGAGTATCTTTTACTGGATCCACTGTACCGCTTCGGCGCTTCATAGAAACAGCGTTAGCTCGTCGGCCTGGTTCTTTCTGACCAGCGACAAAACTCTCATTGAAATTGTGCCAGCCAGAGCCCGCGAGAATTCTTGAGAGCCTGGACTGCTCACCGAGCGGTCGAATCTGAGCTTGATTATTCTCAGCTTCTTCTTCAGGCTCTTGCGGGAAGGTGCCGGTTCTTTCCTCGATTCCTCTTATCTTTCTGTAGATGCCTGCAAAAAATTTGCAGGCGTATGAAGCAGCTTTGATAATCAGCCTTGCAGTAGCAAGCAGCACGCACCATGCGAAGATGATCCCTCCTATGCATGCACAGACTATAGAGCCTGTTAATGTCAGTTCTTTTATTTCTGTCCACTTACTGTATTTCTTGACTTGTTGTTCTTGCCGGAGATGATCATTCGTTTTACCTAACTCATATTCATCCGGTATTGGTGGCGGGCTGGTTTGCATTTCAGGTGGCAAATCTTGACCGTCGTCAGACAAGTTCGCCCATTCTCTGTACTTATTCAGATAATTATTGGCATTGACTCTGCACTTGAGTTTGTAGAGGGCAACCTGCCGTTGTTGTTTTCTCATCCCTGTCAGCGTCCACCAAAGACAGGTGCCTCCGGCTAGTAGCAACACGAATCCAAGAATTGAAAACTTTTTAAGCATAGCTCATACTTCGATGGCTGACCATGCGTAAACTTTTTACCTGCGCAGTAACTCCTTATGAAAACTGCCAACTAAAATATACGTAATAATTGAGCCTGACCAAATTACCTTGCGGCTTGAAGTGATGTTGTTTGTATTTGAAGGTGGAGATAGCCGTCCGGTAATATGAGGATATTGATGTTTATGAAGGCCGCACAGACGAGCACTCAATCAAAGAACTGAGCCACAAACCACAATTATCTGAGTTAACTGTAACAGATCTCTGCGAAGTGCTGAAACCGGGTCACGTAGTAAATATATCGTTAGTTAACTCTTCTCCAACGTGGCTGACATAATATTGTCTGAGTGCCTTTTGGCCATGCGACTGAAAAGCATTAGCCGAGGAGAAAATCCCCACCTTCATAAGGAACAAAATCGCGATACAGGCCGCCACGTTTGTCACCGGACGGTTGTACTTGCAGCATCGCTCCGACAGCTTTGGCTCCGGTGCCGCCGTGCGCAGTTTCTCGGCTTTTGGCATCTTACGAAGACTGTGTTTGAGCACACCGATCGCCTGTGTGTTTGCACGCATCAGTAGATCGAGCTGGTGTGGTTGAGACTTCGCCATTGAAAGTGCAAGCTTCACTTTGCCAATGCCGGCGAGTCTACGTTGACATCTCGGACAGTTCATTACGTGTCTCTGTACCCACTCGGCGTCAACATTAAAACTCTTGCTCAGAGCCTTAGTTAGCCAGCTTCTGATTTGTCTGCACTTATTATGGCTGTTTTTCTGCGAACGGTCGCGAAATGGTATTTTAATATTTGTTATCATGGCGGTATTTCCTATTTATTCATCCACACTGCCAGCAATTGGACAGCTTTGCATCTATAGACCCTTGCCGTTGCTGGCGATATGCCCAATATTCGACCCACTTCAGCGTACGAGAGTTCTGCGAGGTCTCGTAGCGTTATAACATTCCTTAAGTGCTCTGGTAATTGTGCCACATAGTGCCGTAGAGTTTCTGCAAGAAATTTGCAGTCAATCTCATTCATCCAAGGTCCTGTGGCCTCAGCCTTGTTGGTTGCCTTTGACAAGGTTCTTTTTTCAGCTGCTCTGTGTCTTAGCATTGAAATAGCTGTGTTGCTTGCTGTACGAAACAAGTAGGCTTTCACGTGTTTAGGTTTCTGTCTGCCTTCATAATGAGCAAGCTGTAAGAATGTGCTCTGGTATGCATCACAGACATCTTGCTCGCTCCCTAGTATCCGCCATAGCATCCGTACTAATTCCGGCCCGTGCCTTTGCATGGCAGACAGTATCCACTTCTGGCTCGCCTCCATAGCAGAAAGGCCAGCCAATTCTCCCCACAATTCATAACCAACTGATTCAGCAAACATAGGCGCCTACTTATGTTTAATTCTATCACTTAGGACGCACTATCTAATATCATGTTAACAAAAAATTGCCCGAAAAATGAGTAAAAAAACTATCATTTTTCCGTTAACGTTCGTTGATACCTGTGCGTCATAATCGCGGACAGACGTAATTCCGCAATAAATGTATCGGGGCTTTACAAATTATGGTTGTAAGTGATTCTATTGAAGGCTCTTATGCGAAAAAAGCAGGTGCAAAAGACGTGGTAGCCTTGGTAGACGATCTGCTCGCTAAAGCAGTCCAATCTGGCGCCAGCGACGTTCATTTTGAACCCACCGATTCTGATTTAGCCGTAAAATTTCGTCTTGATGGAGTTCTAAGCACCATCGAGAAGCTGCCAAAGGCACTGTCCGAAAATATAATCGCGAGGCTGAAAGTGCTGGGCGGTCTTTTAACCTATCGCAATGACATTCCCCAGGAAGGTCGCATCCAGATATCTCAAGATAGTGATAGGGTGATGGATCAGCGTCTTGCTGTCTTTCCAACGATATATGGCCAAAGGGCAGTTGTGAGACTATTCTATAAGAACAAAGAGTTGATGGAATTAGAACAGCTTGGTTTTTCCAGCGTAATAACCGCGACCTTGAAACAAATTGCAGCCCAGAGTCAGGGTGTTCTATTGCTGACCGGCCCTGCGGGAAGTGGCAAGAGCACTACTCTTGCCGCTTTACTGCGGCATATTCTAAAAAATTTCTCCGGAAAGAGCATCGTTACCCTTGAAGACCCGGTAGAGATCAGAATCGAGGGTGTAACACAGGTCCAAATCACGCCACATGGCCAGATGACGTTTCCGATAGCTTTGCGGTCACTGCTCAGACAGGACCCTGAAGTCCTGATGATTGGTGAGATCCGCGATGCAGAGACAGCCAGAATTGCTATTGAGGCTGGACTGACTGGACACCTGCTAATGAGCACTATGCACAGCGGCTCACCGGCAGGGGCGCTGTTGCGCTTACTGGAAATGGGTATTGAGCCATACCAGGTGACGTCAAGCGTCTCAGCGGTTCTAAATCAGAGGCTCGTCAGAAAGCTCTGTGAGATATGCAAACGAAAAGATGACCAAACAGGTTTATATGAAGCCGTGGGCTGTGCCGATTGTTTCAACACTGGCTATAAAGATCGAGTGCTGATAGCAGAGATGGTTCAGTTAGATGGCCACTTGCGAAAAGCAATCCTGGCAAAAGCTGATCTCGATGAGCTGGAAGCTCTGCTAATGAGTAAGGGCCACATCAATATGCTTACCGACGGTCAGCGCCTGGTCGAAGAGGGTATTACAACAAGGCAAGAACTAAATAAGGTTTGTGGGATTGCACATTCTGCATCATAGGTTAATGAACAGGCGATCAATGAATTTTACG
>CAYNTC010000225.1:0-4259 GCA_964399795.1 uncultured Pirellulales bacterium
TATTAATTACTAAAACATTCAAGGCTTCTGCCTGTATCTGATAAAAATTTATAATGTTATTTATGATACCTCTCATAATTAATGAGTTATTTACATTTTAGGCCTTCCGCAACTCGGCAAGACGCGCTTGCTCTGCCTGCATGCGTTTGGCCTTGAATTTACCAACCATAGCTCTAACTTCCTTACGTCTCCTTTCCTGACACGCTATACGTTGCTCTCGCTGCTTCTCGAACTCCGCAAGCATTGCCTTAAAATCCCTTATTCTTAGTTTCTCTCCTTTGGCTAAAAGGTCTCTGAGCATTTTTGACGTTTGCTGCTGGCCTTGTTGAAATTCTTTGAGCTTTGAGGTAACCTCATTTCTACTTTCATCCTGCTTAGATAGAATTTCTTTTATTAGTGTTTGTAGCTCCTTGATCTTTTCTGCTTGGCCTTCGGTAAGAGCATCTTTGAAATTTCTTAAGCCTTGCCGTAATTGCTGCACTAACTTTGTTTGCTCGTTAAGGTATTTTTGTGATAATTGCCTTACTTCCAGTTCACTTTGGTCCAGGTGCGTTGAGATAATGCTCATCATCCGGTCGAAATCCTTCTTCCGCAGAGAACCATTTTTGGCAAGGCTTTCTTTAAGCTGGCTGTTAATTTTTTCCCGCTCAGCTCTTGTATTAAGAAGAGAGTCCTGAAAATCCTGGAAGATATGCCCGGTTGTATCGAAAAATGCCTCTATACTCCGTATTCTGGCTTCGTATGAAGATATGATACTATCAAGAACGGTTTCTTTTTCAGCGGCTAAAGACATATTTTCATTCCCCTTGTCAATTAGAAGAGGTTTTTCTTGGCGAGTCATGCTTTCTGCTCCCCCCATCGTGGTGCATAAGGATGGCTTGGCAAGAACCCCCCTTTGTTGCCTATCCTTATGCAGCCGTGGCGGTCAAGCCAATGGCCTCGGCATACTTCAGATAGGTCTCGACTGAGGCAGCAACGACTCTGGCTTCGATGGCAAGCAGTTCAATACCTACCAAAGAAAGCCTCACCCAGGCATCAACAACAATACCTTTGTCCAGAATCCGGTCAACAACTTCGACAAGACTGCTGGAACCAATTGTTTTTTCGACTGCCATTTTAGTACTCCTTTCTTTCCCCTCAGGGGAAACAATAAAAAATAGAAATTAAAAACGCACGCTACATACGTGCGTTCGAACTTAACTCAATTGCATTGACAACGCTGATTCTAATACGAGGGTCTGGGAAGGTTCTGACTATTTTGTTAATAGTGATGTGTTTTCCAGCAGTTCCTTTTGCCGCCCCCATTTTGTGCCCCCCAGTTAAAATCCTTTTCCAATTTCGCTCAGCCCAGAAAAACAAGGCCATCGCTTACTAAAAAACTACACCCGCAAGGTCCTTTTTCTCAAACTTTTTCAATGTGAATATGCTTGCTACTTCGGCATAATTTTCGGGCAGCATTAAGAAGTTTTTTTCTTGCTTTCAGACTAACCTAAAGATAGGCGAAGCTAAGGAAAGCACGAGTAGTGAAAAATGGATCGCGAAGTTGAAACAGTCAAAAGTCGTCTCTTTAAAATATCGGGTTTGGTTAGTGAAAGAATCTGGCTTTTTTAATACTGATAGTTGCTTTTCGCACCAAAATCACAACGGTAAACATAAATAACGCCAAAAGAGGGGAGTAATAGCCAACGGCTAAATCGACAATCCTTTGGATATAGCGGTATGAATAATTGCCTTGCCAGAAAGTCGAGGTTTTTCTCTATCAGACAGTTGTTAAGCCTTGACGGATTGCGTACTTGGTCAAATCCGCAAGGTTATTAACATCGGTTTTTTCCATAATCTGTCTGCGATTTGCTTCAATGGTCTTAACACTCAGGCCAAGCTGCGAAGCGATCTGTTTCGCTGAATAGCCCTCGGTCAAAAGTTGGAGGATCTGTTTTTCTCTCGAAGTCAAGGTTTCTCCAAACCTAATCGCTGTATCGAAAAAACCATCTTTTGTAATGCCATCCAGAACGATACTTGCAATCTGTGGACTCAGATACGACTGATTATCCATAACGACCTTTATAGCCCGGATCAAATCATCAAGTACGCATTCTTTGACCATATAACCAGAAACGCCTGCTCTTACCATATCCAGCACAAACTCTCTTTTGGCATGCACTGATAAAGCTAAGACCTTGGTCTCCAGCAGTTCTGTCTTAATTTGGCGTGTGGCTTCTATACCGTTTAGTACCGGCATACTTACATCCATAAGAACCAAATCAGGCTGAAGCTGGCGGGCCAATTCCACGGCATGCAATCCATTATTAGCTTCACCAACCACCTCCATATCACTTTGTTTTTCAATCAAAGATGCAATGCCCTGTCGTAGAATTCCATGATTATCCGCTATTAAAATCCTTATTTTCATTGTAACCCTTTTTGAACTTCATTGTTTTTAATTTTTCCGCGCTTTATTGGTGCTATTAATGTAACATTTGTTCCTTGATCAGGGCTTGACTTTATCTCAATACTACCGCCAAGATAATTCAACCTCTCACGAATACTGAAAAGCCCGAAACCTACCATTTTATTCAACTGTGGGAATGGTACGAAGCCGATCCCATCATCTACGACTTCAATTCGTACATTACTGTTATCTCTGCCAATCGAAACCTTAACTTTTTGGGCCTGTGCATGCTTGACCACGTTGACTAGCAGCTCTCGCACTGCTCTGTATAACAGGGCACGAACATCATCATCCAAAGGCTTTGGCTGCTCGACATCCGCAAATTCGGTATAGATCCCATGTTTTTGCTGAACTTCCTCGTGAAGCCACTCTCTTATTGCAGCTTCAAGCCCCAATTCGTATAGAGTAGGCGAGCTTAAATCAAATGTTAGGCTTCGGGTATCCTGAATTATTCCATCAAGACGCCTATAAATTTCATCCAGTGGTTTGGCAAGCTCCGATGGTAATTCTTTCTGTACCAATGACCCTAAATCAATTTTGAACAGAATCAATTGCTGTGTGATCTGATCATGCAGTTCAACGGCTAATCGTCGGCGTTCACGCTCTTCAGTCAACGACATCTCTGATGTAAGGTCCCGAAGCTGTTTTTGATAATCTAACAGCTTCTTCTGAGCCTGCCTTTGTGCTGTGACATCCCAGAAGATACCTAATATTCCCGCTATACTGCCTCTCTCGTCCCTTACAGGAGTTTTGACCGTATGGACAAATATTTCCTTTCCTAGCTGGATGTATTTTTCATTTATCTCTTCTGTTTGGCCCGAATCCATGATCCTTTTATCATCGGTTCCATATTTTTCAGCCAGTTCTTTGGGGAAGAAATTGTAATCAGTTTTGCCAACAATCTCCTCAGCCTTAATTTTTAGATCCCTGGCATAATTTTCATTGCATGATACATAGACCGAGTTGGTATCCTTAAGAAATATCTTTTGAGGAAGATTCTCAAGAAGCGTTTTATACTTATTTTCACTTGCTTGTAGTGCCTTCTCAGCCTTTTTTCGTTCGCTGCTTTCAATTAGCTCCCACTTACCCTCACGTCTAATGAGAGCCGATCCATGAGTGCTAATCACATCTATAATTTCAGATGCACCGCATTTATTTAAGGGGTAGGAACAAATTGCCAGCATTTGATGTTCATGAATGGCACTATCTACCTGCCTTTCATAGTCAGCAAAACGTTTCCAATCTTTTGCTTCAAGCCAGCCGGCGTTACCTGTTACTCTTATACCGTCAAAACCAGCGGTAATTGCCTGGTCGATTTTACCAACCCATGCGTCAATAACTCTTTGCAAATTGAAAACACCGTCTTTGAGATACCATTGGTCATATGAGATTATTTCTACCTGACCTGCTTGAGCGTATCGGTCAAAATCAGGTATTGTTTCTCTAAGTGCGTCCTTGACTTTTTCCTTGTTTAAAGGCTCTGAAGTTACCCACATGCAGAACTCATTACTTTCCAATCCTGCCTTGATGTAGGGTACCAGAATATCGAACAAATCTTCTATGGTTTTGTAAAACAGGCAAAAGTGTGTCCCCCAGGAAACACCACCTAATATATCGATTCCCACTTTTCTACTTGAGCGTTTAGTCTCTTTGGTTGATATCATTCGAATGAAAGCTCTAATAATTCAAATTCAACTCATTTTCTTTACTCAAACTGACCGTTTTTATTGTCATGCTGAGCCGACCTCGCTCCGCCGAAGCGGCTACGCAAAGGCGAGAAGGCGAAGCATCCGGCTTTAGCAAAAGAAAA